>JADGNQ010000420.1 GCA_017883385.1 Candidatus Sulfotelmatobacter sp. | reverse complement strand
TTTGCCGTCGGCGGCCATGCGGTCGAGCCAGCGGCGCGCAGTGGCCGCTTCGCGGCCATTGGCATAATCGCGGAGAAATTCGCGGAGCGCTTGCGCCGCGTCTTCGTAACGGCCCACCGCCGTGAGGGATTGCGCCACAAGCAATTCGATTTCGGGCGCCTTCCCCTTGGAGGACGACAGCGCGTCCTGGGACATTTGCAGTGCCTGGTCATAGCGCGCCTGCTGGTAATAGGCTTTGGCGAGCGCCCAGCGCGTGTCCCAGGCGACGGGAGCGGGGTTGAGCTTCAGAGCTTTTTCCAGCCGCGCGACCGCCGCTTCGTATTTCCCCTGATCGCATAGAGCCATGCCGAGCGCCGCAAAAGCATTCGCGTGAGACGGATCAATCTGAATGGCTTTCTCCAGGACTTCCTGCGCTTTAGACCAGTCGCGTTGCTTCAAAAGAATCACGCCTTGCAGATACAAAACGTCGGGATGCCCTGGCGCGAGGCGCATGGCTTGGCTGGCCTGCTTCTGGGCTTCCGCCAGGTGGTTAGCGCCGAGGGCTTGCAAGCCGTCATCGACCGCTTTTTTCGCCTTGGGCGCGAGCAAAGGACGACCAGGAACGGCGGTCGGGTTCGCGGACAAAGCGTGCAGGTAAACATCCACCTCGGCTCTCCCAGCCGCATTGATCGAAAAGTCTTTTTGCGCGTTCGCATATCCCCCCCCTTGGACGACCACGGTGAAGTCGCCGACATCGGTGACCACGAATTCCGCCCGGCCGAGCGTTGTCTCCGCTTGTCCGGCAGGAATGGTGCCGCGGAACAGCTTAACCATCGTCGAGGAGGAAATGGGCTCGCCCGAGGGGGCGTGGACGACTACGGTGATGGCAACGCCTTTGCCATGGAACTCGGTTGCGGCGGTGCCGGTATCTTGCGCGCGGGAGGAAAAGACGAACAGCAGGCCGAGCAGGAGCGAGAGCAGAAATCGAGAATTTGACGGCAAGCAGTTATTTGCTGGTACTGGAGGTAGAAGCTGTGGACGGTAAGAACTGTGTGCGTGCGAACGGCGCATGACCACTCTCGACGGTTGGCGGGAGATTATGCCAACGGGGAGCGGGCGTCAAGGGGATACATTGGTTTTGCGAAGCGGTCAGAAAACCGGTTCGTGATGTCACTCATGACCTCCCCGGAGCAGGGTTTTGAGTGAAATGGCGTGACAACGCCAAACGCCTCGGTGTGATTTAAGGAGAATATAGCGTTTGCCTTCGAATGGTTTGTCCGATAATTGGCGTAACATCCCCATTACGCTCAAAACCCTCAATGAGCGAAATCGCCTGCTTACAACAATGATGCCGAAGTCGTGAATTTTCGTTTCTGAGCGCCGCCAGCTAAGATTCGTTTATGCAGGTCCAAAATGATGAAAGCGCTTTTGACTGGATTCGCCTCGGTCGAGATGAGACGGTATCGAAGGACCCGGGGTGGGCTGGAAATTTTGTTTCCCACCTCATTCCACCCGTATTTGAGGCCTATGCAAAGGTCTTTCATCGCATCGACGCGTACTACGAGAATATCGACAAGCCACTCACCCCAAGTGAAATTGCCATACTCAAAATTCCGCCTTGTGAAGAACTAAGATCACTCGTCGAAGGCCGAAGGGCCAAAGCGCAGGGCTCAAGAATCAGGTGGAAAGAAGTCGCTGAATTGCTCGGCATTCCGTTTGCCCCTGACATAAGCCACGAATGGTATCGCAAGAGACTGGCGGAGGGATGTTGGCCAAGATTTCTCCGTGGTCCAGACGACGGACTGCTTGAGTCGGAGGAATGCACAGAACTTGTTTCAGTTCTGCGACCGTTCACAGGTAGCGGCGAGTGTTTTTTTCGCTTTGCTGAAATGCCATTCATCGGTACGGACAAGCCACTACTCTTCTACGGCGCTCTGGAGCAACTTGGAGAGTTCATAAAGTCAGGAGCTTACCAATTCAGTCCAGAATACTGGTGGCCAAGAAGCCGCAACTGGTGTGTATGCTCCGATTATGACCTCACGTTCACGGTAGTTGGGGGGTCCAGAAAGCTGATCTCCGCTCTTCTGACGAACGATGTCCTTGAATGCTTGAAAGTGATGCCGCAGACGCGTGTGGATTCTCGTGCAGCGATACCCTGAAACATCGCCCAAAGATGATTGTTGTAACATCGCCATTACGCTCAAAACCCCTCAATGAGCGAAATGGCCTGATTTCAACAGTGCGCAGCCTGCCGGAATGGCGGAGCAAGTACTTTCACCTGGCGATGCGACGCGGGCGGAAGATTGCGAAGGTAGCGATGGCCCGCAAGTTGGCCATTCAGCTGTACTGGATGCTGCGCAAGGAACAGGACTACGAGCAGACAAAAGGATTCGGTCCGCACGCGGGACAGCCCGAACATCGCCGTGGTGTGCAGTAAAACACCGAGTAATTGACTGGGCGTCGCGCTCCTCCTCACGGGGGAGTTCGAACTAGGAATCATGGTCGAGGTTGCGATCGAAGAGATGCATGGGTCGGACTGAGTTCCAGACCTGAACAGTGATTGCGAGCGAGCCTTGGTTGGATTGGCACATCTTCAACGAGAGCGAAATGGCGCGCTCTTCCGCGTGCATGCTGTAGTGTGCCCGAAAAGTGCTTGACACCGCCGACATTGTTAGAGAGGCGATGTTGCGACAGTAAGGGACGCCTAATCTGCTCTCCGGCCACTCGCTAGAACAAACTCAAGCGGCCGGAGAAGGTTAGCTATGGCGTGATCTGAAACACCGAACCGAAGGTGCTAATGCCATCACCAGCGGTCGTCCC
>JADGNQ010000419.1 GCA_017883385.1 Candidatus Sulfotelmatobacter sp. | reverse complement strand
TGGCCTCGGTGTAGGGCTCACCGAGTTCCAGGCGGGTAGCATTCTCAAGCTGCCCGGGATTGGGCGGGTCGGAAACGCCGTGGGTGACTTCAACCCCGCCGATGAACCAACTGTTCCTGGTGAGAAACGTGACCACGACGCCATCGTCCTGAGCCTCGGCGTCTACCTGGATGTCGGCATAGCGGCCGGTGGCAAACATACGGTCGATGCTATCCCGTACCTCGGCCATTTTCAGGGGCTGATCGATTTTGAGCTGCAGGATCGCTAACAGTTCTTTGGGTTCCAGGGGCTGTTCGGCGGGATCGAAGTGAATGGCAACTACCCGCTTGCCCTCGAAGTTCCGATTTTGCGCCAGAAGAAACGCCGGCCCGGCCACTAAAAGGAGAAACGCACAGAGAAGATGGGTGTAGCCAAGTCGCACCAAGATCATGGTAGCGTAAGCGACGGAAGAGCCAGAGCGTAAGCGTTCACGGAGCAAGTTTGTTACCATCGGGCTGAAATGAACGCGGAGGAGCGTGAGCGGTACTCGCGGCAGATCCTTTTTCCGGGCATCGGCGAACGCGGGCAGGAGGCTCTGCTGCATGCGCACGCGGCCATTTGCGGAGCGGGCGCGCTGGGCAGTTTCCACGCGGCAGCGCTGGCCCGGGCGGGCGTGGGCGCCATCACGATCGTCGACCGCGATTACGTGGAGCCGGGCAATCTGCACCGGCAGTGGCTGTTCGAGGAATCCGACGCCGCCGAAGCCTTGCCGAAAGCCGTGGCCGCGGAGCGACGCCTGGCGCGCATTAATTCGCAGGTGCGCGCGCGCGGTATCGTGGCGGATCTGACCGCTGGCAACGTGCAGGAGTTGCTGGGCGAGGCCGACGTGATCCTGGATGGCACCGACAACTTCGAGACCCGCTACCTGATCAACGATTTCGCAGTAAGCCGGGGGATCCCGTGGATTTACGGAGCCGCCGTGGGCAGTTACGGTCTGACCATGCCGGTGGTCCCGAACCAAACCGCGTGCTTGCGCTGCGTCTATCCCGAGCCGCCCGCGGGCACGCAACCGACGTGTGAGACGGCGGGCGTGGTGGGCCCGGTGGTGTCCGCCGTGGCCTCGCTGCAGGTGGCCGATGCGATGCGGATTCTGGTGGACCCCAGCGGCCTGGAGCGCCCGCGCATCACCATGATCGACGTGTGGGGCGGCGGCATCCGGCAGATCGACGCCCCGGCGCGCGACCCGGATTGCCCCACCTGCGGCCGGCGCGAGTTTCCGTACCTGGAGGAATCCCGCCGCCAGCCGGTGAGCCTGTGCGGCCGGAACGCGGTGCAAATCTGGGAGCGCGAGCGGCCGGTGGACCTGCTGGAATTGAAGGCGCGCCTGGAGGCGCTGGGCGAGGTCCGCGCCAACGAATTCGCGCTGCGCTTTTTCATTCAGCCTTACGAGATGACGGTCTTCGCCGACGGCCGGGCGATCGTCAAGGGGACTAGCGACACGGGGATAGCCAGGAGCTTGTATGCCAGGTATGTGGGGTGAGCGAGGGGGGCCGGGGAAGAGACACGTGTAGGTTGAGGATTGGCAGTAAGTTCGTTGCGGGCGGCCGGGCTCAGGAGTTTCCCCCTCGGACTTATCGCCGGGCGTGTCGGCCGCCCAATGGATTGGAGAGCAACTTCGATGATCTAGCCCGACTTTCGCAATGCCGGATCCATTTTCTTCGAGAGAGGCCCGTAAACATTGGCTTGAACGCGATTTGCTACTAGATGAAGAAATTCTACAAGACGGTGCGCCTGCTTCAGACGGGCCTGGACTGTGGCAGCCCCATGAATACGCTGGTTGGCTGCAAGCACCAGGCGGCAGAAGCCAATACGCGATCGAACCGAACCATCGGCCTATTGGCCAATAGGCTTCCAACCTCAGCCCAGTATCGTCGGGAGGAACAATAGCCATGTAGTACATTCTTTCATCTAGCATCGGATGGACGCGTGATTTAAGCGAAGCCCTTGTTTAACAGGCCTTCGGAAGCCCTCGGGCGGTGCTGCAGCACCTCAGACTTGCGAAAGTCCCGCTAGCGAGTCTACTTCCGCCCGAAGCTCAATCAGCACCACAAGTGGCTCCGAACATGATTCGGCGACGCATCGAGCCGATGGTAAAGGGTCTTGTGCAGGATGACTGGCAGGAAGTTGCATTGCGCGAGATCATTGCGCGAACCTTCATTTTGAACTTCCAGGGGGCCAAGGCGGCCATAGACGCAGAATTGTCGACGTGTTTCATGGGCTCGGCGTGGCGGATTCTATGGGCACTGTTCGGGGATCATGGGCTCAAGCCAGAAGATATTGAGGTAGGATGCGACGGCCTCGCGGGAGACTATGCGCACGTTCGATGGTCCGCCTACGAGACCAACGATCCCTACAGTGACGTTGTCGTCCACGAAGGCGCGCATCTGCTGCACTACCTGAAGCCCAGCCATCACGGATTGCACGTGCGGCGCGGCCAGGAGAGATTTGTAGACACCGACTTTCGCCATCGCGAGTTGTTCGCCTATTCATGTGAGGCATATTCTCGCGTGGTACTCCACGGCGAGCGCAAGTCACGGATCGCGTCCGCCGACAAGATGCAGCAAGAGGCCTTCTCCTTTCCACGAGGCCAGATCGAAGAAGTGGCTGCACTGGTTCTCGAAGCTGCTCGCGCTCGGAATGGTTGGCGGGTAATCCGTGAGGCGACGGTGATCCACAGAGTCCGAATGCGAGGGAAGGCCGTAACGGCAACGAGCCTGGGATGGGCGATGCAAACTTGCATCCCTGCCTTCACCTGACGTTC
>JADGNQ010000199.1 GCA_017883385.1 Candidatus Sulfotelmatobacter sp. | reverse complement strand
AAGCAGAATGGCAGCCTCCCGCAAGACCATCGTGAGCACCACGCGTCGCTGCGCTCCCAGTGCCATCCGAACACCGATCTCGCGCGTCCGGCGGGTGACCGCATACGTCATCACGCCGTACAAGCCAACGATGGTGAGGACCAAGGCAAGCGTTGCAAACGTACCCATCAGGACCATCGCGAACCTCGGCTGTGCGAGTTCGCTGAACATCAACTCGTTCATGGTGTGAACCTTCGTGACCGGAATATCCTTATCCAGAGAGGACACAATCCGACGCACGCTTGGCTCGAGGCTCAGGGGATCAATCGACGCGCGCACTACCGTATATAGGCAGCACCAGGTATTCAGTTGGCTAGCTGGCAGATACATCGCCGGGCGCATATCCCGCTGCGTGGCCCAAAGCCTGATGTTTCCTACCACGCCGACGATCTCGCGCCACGGGGGGCCACCAGGCGTTCCGTTACCTGCGCCCGGTTTAAGCTTCTTTCCCAATACTTCCTCGCCGGGGAAGAACCTCTGCGCGAACGCCTGGTTGACGATCATCTCTTGCGAAGATTTCAAGTCGTCACGATCAGAGAAATCTCTCCCTTCCAGCAGCGGTACTTGCATGGTGCTGAAGTACTGGGTAGAAACCGGCGATAGATCCGCGGAAGGCTGTTGCCCTTCGGGAACAGGGTGCTCAGGATCTTCAAAACTGATCACAGCGCCGTCGTTCGTCATAGGCAAAATCATTACTCCGCTCGCGGATTGCACGCCGGGCAAGGCGCGCAGCTTGTCGAAATACTCTCGATAGAACTGGGGGCGGTTGTCCTTATAGCGCGAGTCGGGAGTTTCGAAGAACAGGGTCACAAGATGATCGGGGTTGAATCCCACGGTCGTGTGCCGCAGGTTCGCGAAACTGGTGATGAGCAACCCAGCTCCAGCGGTCAGCACGAGGCCCAGCGCTACTTGCCCCACAATCAGTGCCGATCGCATCCAGTCGCGTCCCGCAATGTGGCTCCTTCCGCCTTCTTTCAACGTAGAGATCAGGTCGGTCTTGGAGGCCGCAATCGCGGGGACGATCCCGAAGATCAATCCGGCTGCGAACGACAGCAGAATCGCGAAGCCGAGGATGCGCACGTCGACACCCGCGTTCGCAGCCCGCGGAATGCTGTCGCCAACGAGCGAGAGCATCGCTGGCGTGCTCACGTAAGCCAGACCACATCCGGCTAGCCCGCCCAGCACACTCAGGGCGATGCTCTCGGCCAATAGCTGGCGAATGATCCGCTTCCTGCCTGCCCCCAGAGCTGACCGAACCGCGATCTCGCGCTGCCGTTCGCGCATGCGCGCTAGCAGAAGATTGGCGATATTGCCGCATGCGATCAACAGCACCAGCGCGACAGCGCCCAACACGACCAGCAGGGCCGTTCGAGTGTCGCCGATCAAGGCTGCGATTTCAGTGAGTACCCGGGCTGAGTCGTGGCGGGTATTCGTGGTGGGATACTCCTTGGAGAGATTGGCCGCAATGGCCCGCAGATCCTGGTCCGCCTGCACGACCGTGCTCCCTGGCTTTAACCGTCCGAATACGTTCAGAAAGTGGGAGCCGCGGTTGCTGGTCGCAGGCTTGGGATCAGTGGGGTCGTTGTCGACCGCGAGTGTGGTCCACGCACTGTTTCGGGGGTTATTAACGGGGAACCGGAAAGATGGAGGCATTACGCCAATAACCGTGTAGAGGTCGCCACTCAGTCGTACGGCGCGTCCAACGATGGATTTGTCCCCGCCGAACTGCGAGACCCACAGCTCGTGGCTGATTAAGACCACTCGCGTGTCCTGCTTTTCCTCATCCGAGGTGAAGCCCCGGCCCAGCTCCGGACGGATGCCGAGTGCAGGAAGCAGGTCCCACGAAACGATTTCAGCGTCCACCTGCACCGGCCTCTCGAGTCCCGTTAAGGTGAACAAGCTGTCGTGATACGAAACCAGGTGATCGAGTGTGTGATTCTGGGCGCGCCAGTCAAAGAAGTCGGGATAGCAGATCGCACTGGGCTGGGGGTTGTGAGTATTGACCGATTGCGCCTCGATCAGCTGCTCCGGCTGGTAGTAAGGCAAGGGACGCAGCATCACCGCATCGACCACGCTGAACACGGCGGTGTTCGCGCCAATTCCCAGCGCCAAAGTGATCACACCGATAGCCGCGAACCCCGGGCTCTTGCGGAGTTGGCGCAGAGCGTAGCGAAAATCCTGAAGCACTCCCGTCATGTTGAGATCCTCCTACTCGTATCGCAAGGCCACGATGGGGTCGACTTGCGCTGCCCGTCGTGCGGGGATGTAGCTGGCGAGCAACGCCGAAACTGCGAGCACAGACGAAACCGCCGCCAACGTGGTCGCATCCCACGCTTGAACTCCAAAAAGCAGCCCGCGAATCAGCATCGCGGCGGCGATGGAGCAGAGGAGTCCCACACCAATTCCCACCCCCGCCAACCAACCCGCCTCTTTCAGGATGAGCTGATATACCGAGCTGCGCTGCGCACCGAGCGCCATGCGAACTCCGATTTCCCTGGTTCTCTGGCCCACTGAATACGCAATCACGCCATAGAGCCCGACCACACTCAGCAGCAACGCCAATGATGCGAAGCCGCCCACCAGCCACGCGGACGAACGGTGCAGATAGGCTGTCGGCGAATCATTGATTCTGTCGGCCATGGTTGTTACGTCCATCGTGCCAATGCCGGGATCGATCTCATGGACAGCGGCGACGAGCAAAGGGAGCAAAGACTGCTCGGCCTGTGACGTACGTACTACGAGAGAGAAATAGTTGTCGGTATTCTGGTTGAACGGATAATAGACGGCCGGCCAAGTCTCCGAGTCCAGCGACCCGTCCTTGACGTTTTCCACAACGCCAATGATTTCCGCAATTGACTTCGGCGACAGATCGGTGTCACCAAGCTTCTTGCCGATCGGATCTTCGCCGGGGAAATATTTCCGCGCCAGCGCCTGGTTGATGAGGACTACGCGGGGTTTCGACGCATCCTCAGCGTCGGCAAAGTAACGACCCCGCGAGAGCTTGGCGTGCAGCGTCGTGAAAAGGCCGGAACCCACGTCCCGCTGGTTTACTTCGTTGTGCTCTCCGTTGTACGGGTGGCCCACAACCCTGATCCAGGTGGTGTTGCCATTGAAGCTCACGGGCAACAGGTTCGAGATGCCTACAGATGTCACGCCCGGCAGGCTTGCGATGCGGCTTACGATCTGCCGCTCGACGGCCACGGCTTGCTCGTCCTTCGGGTAGCTGGCATCGGACAGCGCAATTCCTACAGTTGCTAGATGGTCGGCCTGGAATCCCACATCCACATGGAGCAAACGGTTCAAGCTCTTGCCCAGGAGTCCAGCCGAGACCAGCAGGACAACGGCAATCGCCAGTTCGACGACCACCAGATTCGCGCCAAAACGGCGCCACAATGTTCCGGCGTAACCTCGGCCTCCTTCCGTCAGTCCCTCTCGCAGTTTCGACAGAGGCAGACGCACGACAGGAGGAAGAGAGAAGAGCCCCGCTGCAAGGACTGCGACGGTCCCGGCAAATATCAGCACGTGAGAATTCAGGCCGAGTCCCGCCAGGTACGGCAGGTTCGCCATCAGGTCTTCAGAGATGAGCCGCGTGAGGAGTTGCATGGCTCCTCCTGCCGCCACCAGCCCAAGCAAAGTGCCCGCGGCTATCAGCACCAATCCCTCAGTAATGAACTGGCGAATCAGGCGTGCGCGCGATGCACCCAGCGCGCCTCGAACGGCAATCTCACGCGTACGGCTCTCGGAACGGACTAACACCAGACTCGATACATTCACGCACGCGATGATGAGCAGCAGACCCGCTCCGCCAAGCAGCGCGAACAATAAAGGACGAACGTCTGCAACAATCACCTCCGACAGAGGGAGTACGCTTGCACCCTGACCGCGATTGTCATTGGGATATTGCATCTCCAGTTGCCGCGCAATGGTCGTCATATCGGCTCGAGCCATCTCGACGGAGACGCCGTCCTTGAGCCGTCCGATGCCGTTGAAGTTGTGGCAACTGCGCCGGAGGGAACAGTAGTCAGAGGCGTGAAGCGTCGTCCAGAACTCAGCATTCCCTCTCGGTGCGAATTGGAAACCCTGCGACAGCACTCCGACGATCGTGTATGGAATGCCACTGAGAGTAACGACCTCGCCGATCACATCTTTTCGTTCGCCGAAGCGCTTCCGCCATGCGGCGTAACTCAGAATCACTGTCCGGGGCGCCGCAGGTAAGTCCTCGCCGGCATAAAAATCGCGGCCCAGCAGCGGGACAATGCCCAGAGTGTGAAAGAAACCGTCACTCACGCGGATGCCAGGCACCGGTTCTGTTCCCGCGGAAGTGCGCAGCAGGTAGCCGGTTCCGTTATAGACATCCATCGAGCTGAAGACCTTGTTCAGTTTCTTCCAGTCGAGATAGTCAGGATAAGAAAGGTTGGCGCGCGGGAACATCGCGGCGCTCTCCGTCACGTCCACCAAGCGGTTGGGGTTCGCGTACGGCAGCGGCTTGATGAGTGCGGCATCCACGAAGCCGAAAATGGCAACGCTGGCGCACATCCCCAGAGTCAGCACCAGGATGGCCGTACAGGCGAAGGCAGGACTCTTGCGCAGTTGGCGCAGGGCGTAGCGAAAATCCTGAAGCACTCCCGTCATGGTCCGCTCCTCCTACTCGTACCGTACCGTTAGTAGAATCGCGACGCCGCTGGAGATCAGCGGATCGGTCGCACCGACTCCGTAAAACAAACTCGCCATCAGTCGAGAGATGCCCAGCGCCAGAGTGAGGATCGCCACCGCCGCAAAACCGGGATTCTTCACAAGCATTCGGAAGCCATAGCGCAGGTCGTAGAGGAGAGTTTCCATATCCGTCCTCGAAACTTTATTCGTAGCGCAGCGCCACCATAGGATCGATTCTGGCGGCCCGGCGCGTGGGGACGTAAGTCGCCAAACCCGCCACGGTGGCCAGCAAGACTGAGACTCCGACATAAGTGAACGGATCAGTCGACGCAATGCCCACCAGAAAATCGCTCACCAGACGGCCAACGGCAAACGCCGCCAGTAAGCCTACGGTCAAGCCGGCTGTTACGATCACTATGCCCTGGCGGCCAACCATGCTCAGAATGTCTCGCCGCTGAGCGCCCAACGCTATGCGAATACCAATTTCCTGAGTACGTTGCCTGACGGCATATGACATCACTCCGTAGACACCGACGGTTGCGAGAATCAGCCCGAGGAATCCCAACACAGCGGCCAGGCTCGCCGCGAGTTCGAATAGCAACAACCCATTCCCACCGTGAAGCGCAGCCGTCATTGTGCGTACGCCATAGACCGGAACCGCCGGCGCCAGTGACTGCGCGACTTCCCGAACTGCGGGGAGTATTTCTTGCGGGCTGCGTCCCGAACGGATTTGCAGCGTCTCAACGGGTGTGTAGCTTTGAGTGATCAGAAGGTAAAAAACCGGATCAAAGGGCCCATACAACTGGCTCATTCGGCTGTTCTGAACCACGCCGACAATGGTCACGGGGCGCTTCGGATCTGAAGACATCGCGAAGAACCTGCCGACCGGATCTTGGCCCGGCCAATAGCGCTCGGCCATGACGCGGTTGATCACGGCAACACGCGCCGAGGTCTCGCCGTCAGACTCACTGAAGTCGCGTCCACGGTTCAGCACCATGGTCATAGTCTTGAAGTAGTCAGAGGAAACGGCGTTGTGTTGAGCGGACGGAGCCGGATGGCCTGTCGAGACTACGAATCCGGGAATCACCAAATCGCTGCTTTCGGATGTGGACTCGCTCAGCGGCACCGCAGACGCCAGGCTCGCAGACTGTACTCCCGGAAGAGCGCGTACACGCTCCAGGATCTGTCGATAGAAAGCCCTCCCCTGTGTTTCCGTGTAACCGATTTCATTTGGATCTAACGTCAGATTGAGCACGGGCCGGGGATCGAACCCCAAGTCGGCACTCTGAACGCTCCGAAGACTTCGCACGAACAGTCCCGCAACGATCAGCAGCGTCAGCGATCCACCAACTTGGATGGCGACCAGGACGCCGCGCAAGCGATGACGGCCACCTGCGGAAGTACGTCCTCCTTCGTGCAGCACCTCTCGCAGGTTGCCATGCCAGACGCGCGCCGCGGGCGCGACAACCACAAAGATTCCTGTGATCGCTGCCACCGCGAACGCGTACGTGAAGACGCGCCAGTTGAAGTCGAAGTCAAGGACGAAGGGCAACTCGCTTTGGATGGGTATAGCGGCGAACAGGCGGCCTCCGCCCCATCCGAGCATGACCCCCACGATGCAACCCAACGCGGCTACAACTAGACTCTCAGTAACCAACTGGCGAACCAACCGGCTACGGGCCGCGCCCAGTGCAGCCCGCACCGCCATCTCACGCTGGCGCACAGCCGCGCGGACCAGGAAAAGGTTGGCTACATTCATGCACGCCAGACCCAGCACCAGCACAGCCAGAGTCAGGAAGAGGGCTGCCACCTTCGGCATTGGATTTGTCCCCGTGATGATTCCTGGCGGACGCAACAGCATGGCGCGCAGTTCAGCGCTTCCAACATCTCTGGGATACTGCCGCAGAAGACGCTGGCCTACCACAGCCAGCACGGACTGGACTCGGTCAACGTTCGTACCGGGTTTGACTCGCGCAAACGCAAGCATGCTGCGAGCGGTGGGATTCGTCAGAAAGTCAGCAGCGACTCCCCTTTCGATCGAGTACATGCTCAACGGAAGGTAGGCCTGAGTCTCGATGATGGGAGCGGGGCCGAGAAAGCCCTTGCGCGCGATGCCAATCACCGTGACGGGATGGCCGTTGATCGACGCTGGCTTTCCGACGATTGCGGCGTCACCACGAAATCGGGTTTCCCAGTAGTTGTAACTCAGAACAACTACCGGGTCAGCACCTGAGACCTTTCCTTCTGCGGCCAAAATGAAGCGACCCGCCGCCGGGGTGATGCCCACCAGCGAGAAGAAATCGCCGCCAACGTAAACCGTCTGAATTGGCTTGGTCACACCTTCTACGGTCAAACCATCCTGGGAGTTCTGTGCGCCTTCCAAACCGCCAAAGATGAATGGCGTCATGCTGGAAAAGACATCCGTGGTTTGTTTCTGAATCTCCGTAAATTCCGGATAAGAGAATTGATCTTCCGAGTTTTCGCCGGCCCGGGAATAGACCAGAAAATGCACCCGGTCCGGGTCCTTGATAGGCAGCGAACGCAGGACCAGCCAATCCACCATGCTGAAAATGGACGTGTTCGCCCCGATGCCAAGTCCAAGAGTCAAAACGACGACCGAAAAGAAGCCCGGGCTCTTGCGCAGTTGGCGCAACGCGTAGCGAAGATCCTGCAGTAAGCCAGTCATTTCGATCTCGTCCTTTTACTCGTATCTCAACGCCACCATGGGATCGACTTGGCTTGCTCGGCGGGCAGGAATGTAACAGGCTGCCAGTGCCACCATCGCTAGAAGGCAAACCACACCGCCGTAGGTCACAGGATCCGTGG
>JADGNQ010000198.1 GCA_017883385.1 Candidatus Sulfotelmatobacter sp. | reverse complement strand
TGGGGACAGCCGCCTTCGGCTGTCCGCCGGGCGCAGCCCGGCACCCACCTCTTCCTCAAGCCCGAAAACCAGCAACCCATCGGCGCCTTCAAACTCCGCGGAGCCTACAACAAGATCGCCTCCCTCTCGGCAGACGACCGCAAGCGCGGCGTCATCTCCTACTCCAGCGGCAATCACGCGCAAGGCGTTGCCTATGCCGCCCGCGCGCTCGGCGTGAAGTCGGTCATCGTCATGCCCAACAACGCTCCCGCCATCAAACGCGAAGCCACGGCGAAACTGGGAGCGGAGATCGTGCTCGTAGGCCCCGGCAGCACAGAACGCCAACTCAAAGCCGAAGAACTGGCCGCACAGCATGGCTACATCATCGTGCCTCCGTACAACGACGAAAAAATCATCGCCGGCCAGGGCACGATCGGATTAGAAATTCTCGAAGACATGCCCGAAGTGGAAGCCGTCTTCGCTCCAGTCGGAGGCGGAGGCCTCATCAGCGGCGTCGCCACCGCCATCAAACTCAGCAATCCCAAAGTAAAGGTGATCGGCGTCGAACCGGAATTGGCCGCCGACGCCCAAGCCAGCCTGCGCGCCGGAAAAATCGTCCAGTTCCCCGCCGAACAAGTCACGCGCACCATTGCCGACGGACTACGCACGCAAAGTATCGGCCCCATCAACTTCGAGCACATGCGGAAATACGTCGACGACATCGTCACCGTGGGCGAAGACGAGATTCACCAGGCCATGAAACTGCTGGCGGCAAGTCCCGACACCGTAGCCGAACCCAGCGGCGCCGTCGCCACCGCAGGATTCCTCTTCCGCTCCGATCAATTGCCGAAAACAAGTCTGAACGTAGCGATCATCAGCGGCGGCAACATCGAACCCAGCATGCTCGAAGACCTCCACCGCAAATAAGAACGTTGCTGACAAACGAACAGCGACTCCCAGCGTTCGTTTTCCTTCGTGTAACTTCGTGTCCTTAGTGGTTGATTGGGGTTAGAACGGCATCTATGTTCAAATGACCTTGACTTCAAATCAACGAACGATGATCCTTGTAGCGCCCACAATGCCATGACAAAAGCGCCCCATAGCAACGTTAAGTCCTTTATCCACAAGATTTTGCCCCTAAGTCATTGCAGCTCTAGGATTTTTTCTGGTTTTCCCGCTAACTCAATGATTCCAATAGACCGGGGGGGAGGGGGGGTACCCACCCAGCAGCGCCAATTCCCCTTTTGGGAATCGGTAATCCTCCTCGCCGCACTCGCCGCCGCAT
The DNA here is from genome assembly GCA_017883385.1 of Candidatus Sulfotelmatobacter sp. Taxonomy (GTDB): domain Bacteria; phylum Acidobacteriota; class Terriglobia; order Terriglobales; family Acidobacteriaceae; genus Sulfotelmatobacter. The sequence goes on along the minus strand of JADGNQ010000198.1, from coordinate 6,268 downwards.
TTTTCTTTTCCACAGCCCAAGCCTCCGCGCAAGCGCAACGCGGCACCTTGGTCCACGAAGAGACGATCCGTGTTTCCCCCAGCGCCGACGTGGCCAAACTCGGCGAGGCTGGACGCGGACACGAACTGGTGATCCTCGAGACCAGCCGCGACTGGGTTCACGTCGAGGCCATCCTCCGCGAACCGAAAAAAGATGCGGACGAAGACGACCCGGAATCCGAAGGCAAGACGATCACCGGATGGGTTCTCGCCAAAGCATTTGTGGGCATGACCACTCCCAACGGCGACAAGATCGTTTTCGGCGAAGCCGCCGATTCCGAAGACCAGGCCAGCCGCCGCCGCGGACGCCGCGATGCCGCGCAAGACGCCATGCGCCTTTACTACCGCGTCTACGATCTGTTTCCCATGTCGCCCTTGGCTGCCGAGGGACTCTATCGCGCCGCCGACATTCGCTGGCAGGTTGAGCGCTCCGACGTGCTGACGCGTCCCTCGGCCCGCGAAAGAGATTCCTACATGCGCGGCCAGATCGATGATCAGTGGATGAAGCTGGTGATGAAGAAGTTCCCCGGCACAAAGTGGGCTGACCTCGCCGCTTTCCACCTCATCGAAAACAAACTCTGCGGCGATTGGCAGGGCGCGTCGAAGTGTCCCGACAAAGAAGCCGACATGTATGAGAAGTACGCCAGCGAGCACGAGCAGTCTCCCTCCGCGCCCGAAGCGTTGTACAACGCGGCCTGGCGCCGCTCCGCCCTGATCGAAATCTACAAGACCGAGGCCAACCAGAAAAAATCAGACGAATCGAAGACGCGATCTCTGACGTTGGCGCAAAAAATCGTCAGCCAGTACCCCCAGAGCGACTGGTCTTCGCGTGCGCTGACGTTGATCTTCTACGTGCAACAGGGTGTCCCAACTTTCGGCAATGCCAGCGACTGAAATTTCTCGCCTGTCATCCTGAGCGAAGTGACTGCTTCGCAAAGCGAAGCAGTCACGCAGTCGAAGGATCCCTATCGAGGCGATGCTGGGACGAACCTCGAACGGAGTTCTCACCCTGCATTTGTGAGCCTGGGGAATTCCTCAGATCACAGCAGTGGAGCGAGGCGTACAGGGATGCTTCGACTGCGTTGCCGCTCGCTTCGCAAACGGCAACTTCGCTCAGGATGACGCGCGTTATTGCGGCGTTAGTGTATCCCTCCCAAACCGCCCCACAACCTGAGATACTGTTTGCTTATTTTTCCGCGGAGGATGATTGAACGACTACCTGCTCTCCCTGATCCTGGGAATTGTCGAGGGTCTCACCGAGTTCCTGCCGGTCAGCTCGACCGCGCACCTGCGCCTCTCCGAACTGCTGCTCCACATCAGCCTGTCGGACGGCTATTGGAAGATGTATTCCATCGTCATCCAACTCGGCGCGATCTTGTGTCTGCCGGTCTATTTCCGAAGCCGCATCACCAGTTTTCTCTCCACCTTTCCCAGCGGCGAAAGCGGAAACAAAACGGCTTTAACCCATCCCCTTGGACTCACCACCGTTGCGTTCGTGGTCACGGCGATCCCATCGTTTCTACTGACGAAGGTGATTGGCAAGCATCTCGAGAACATCTCGATCATCGGCTGGTCATTGCTGATCGGCGGAATCGTCATGTGGATTGTGGACGCGATGCACGCCAAGTCTGAAGCCGCAGGTCCAACCGGGAATAGCAAGATCCACACCTGGAAGATGGAAGACATGAGCCTCCCGCAATCGATCTGGATCGGCTTCTGCCAGATCTTTTCAGCCGTGTTCCCCGGAACGTCGCGTTCCATGTCCACGATTGCAGGCGGCCAACTCGCGGGCATGTCGCGGGCTTCAGCCCTCGAGTTCTCCTTCTTCGTTTCGATCCCGACGATGGCTGCAGCCACGCTTTACACCCTGTTCAAATCACTCAGGGGAAAAGGGGAGAATCCGATCGGCGTCTCGCAGATCGACGCGCACGGCTGGATTGTGCTCGCCATTGGATTCGTCGTTTCGTTCATCGTCGCTTACGGCTCCGTGGCCTGGTTCATGGCCTACGTGCGCAAGCGCGGCTTCGCTCCGTTCGCGGTCTACCGGATTATTGTAGGAGCGCTGGTGCTGGTGTTCGCGGCTCGCCTCGCCGGCTGAACGCGCCGATAGTCGAATCCGGCTTTTGACGCGGGATTTGGGCGGGAAGCTAAGTGGATACTACGGGTGTTTTCCTCCATTGTCGGAACCCCCGCTTCTTGGCATAATGTAAGGGCTCTGGCCGATTGCGGCACCGGGAAGCGGTAGTGTCTTTGGTGTGTGAATCTGGCCTACATGGATTATCTGGCTACTATTTTTGCTCCCACCAGTAACCGGCGGCTCAATGAGCTGGTCGGCTTCCTGATGTGCGTCTCCGCGCTCCTCCTCTTCCTTGCGCTCGTTTCTTATTCTCCGCTCGACCCGTCGTGGAACAGCGCCTCCGTTCTGACCGGTTCGCACGCGGCCCGCAACTGGATCGGCGTTGTGGGTGCGTTCGGCGCCGACATGCTGCTGCAGTTCTTCGGCATCGGCGCCTTCCTGCTGGTGGTCTTCCCTTCCATGCTCGGAATCCGCTGGTTCCGTTCCATGAAAGTGCAGTCTCCGCTGGCCAAAAGCCTCGGCGGAATCTGGCTGGCGATGTTCGTTCCTGCGATGCTGGCGCTGTTGCCCGGACACTTGCGCTGGATGCACGTGATCCCCATTGAAGGCTTGCTCGGACGCGTGGTCGGCGACTTCATGATTCACTACCTGAATCTGGTGGGCGCTTACATTGTGTGCGCCACCGTGCTCGCCGTCGCACTGTATCTCTCCACCGCGTTCTCTTTCTCGGCGATTCAGTTATGGGCTCCGACGCGCTTCGCGTTTGTTACCGCGCTCTGGAATCGCTACAAAGACTGGCAGCAGGAACGAGCCAAGAGACGCCAGCAGAAGGAACTGGAACAGCGGCGGATCTCGAAGCCTATTGTGAAGACGCAGTTGATCCCGTCGCGGCCCGCGTCTGCGGTTGCGCAGGCTGCAACGTCCGAACCGCGCCGCACCGGGATCGAACGGATGATGGAAGAGGACGCGCCGAAATCCGTTCCTGCAACCGGCGGAATTCTTGCCGAATCTCTCGCCGCGGAATCGGCCGCCGATCCCGAAGTCACCGAACGTGCCGACAGCGCGCACAAGGCCAAGACGACGATGCCCCGCATCGCTGGCGGTTACAAATTGCCGTCGAGCAGCCTGTTGCAGCGTCCCGACGAGCAGCAGCAGGTCGACGCCGACGAACTCAAACTGCTAGCGCAAGTGCTCACGGAAAAGTACGCCGAGTTCGAGATTCACGGGCAGATTACGCAGATCAATCCCGGACCAGTGGTCACGACTTTCGAGTTCAAGCCCGAAGCCGGGATCAAGTACAGCCGCATCACCAATCTCTGCGACGATCTTTGCCTCGCGCTGAAAGCCGAGAGCATTCTGATCGAGCGCATGGCGGGCAAAAGCACGGTTGGAATCCAAGTACCGAATCGCCAGCGCGAAATCATCTGGCTGCGGGAGAACATCGAGTCGCAGGAGTTCATGGGCTCGAAGTCGAAGATAACGATCGCGATGGGCAAAGACATCAACGGCCGCATCGTCACGGCTGACTTGGCTGGAATGCCGCACCTCCTGATCGCTGGCTCGACTGGCGCGGGCAAGAGCGTCGCCATCAACGCGATGATCATGTCCATTTTGTACAAGGCCACGCCCGATCAGGTGCGCCTGATTCTGGTGGACCCGAAGCGGCTGGAACTGGGGAACTACGAAGGCGTTCCCCATCTGTATACGCCGATTATTACCGAGCCGAAGCTCGCGGCCAACGCGCTGCGCAACGCCGTGCGCGAAATGGAACGGCGGTTGAAGCTGCTCGCGGCTAAAGGCGTCCGCAACATCGACCAGTACAACCGGTTGTTCGATCAGAATGGCACGCCGAGTCTGTTCCCCGAAGAGTCGGACGAAAAGCCGATCCCTTATATTGTCATCATCATCGACGAGTTGGCGGATTTGATGATGCTCGATTCCCACAACGTGGAGGAGTCGATCACGCGCCTGGCGCAAATGGCACGTGCGGTTGGCATTCATCTTGTGTTGGCAACGCAGCGGCCTTCGGTGGACGTGATTACGGGATTGATCAAGGCCAACTTCCCTGCCCGCGTTTCGTTCCGCGTCGCCACCAAAGTTGACTCGCGCACCATTCTCGACGCGAACGGCGCAGAGGCCCTGCTCGGCAAAGGCGACATGCTGTATCTGCCTTCGGGCTCGGCACGCGTGCACCGATTACATGCGCCGTTTGTGACCGAAAAAGAAATCGCCGCAGTGGTCGAGTTCTGGAAGTCGCAGGCCATTGCCGAGTATCAGCAGCAGTTCCTGGACCCGCCGAAGGAAGAGCGCGATTCCGCCGCGGGTGGAAGCAGCGGAGAGCCTGGAGCAGACGGCGAGACCGAGGACGATCCGATGTACGGAGATGCGGTGAGGCTGGTGGTGGAGTTCGGCAAAGCCTCCACTTCCCTGCTGCAGCGGCGCTTACGCATCGGGTACGGCCGCGCGGCGCACCTCATCGATCTGATGGAGCAGGACGGCATCGTCGGCGCCGCGGACGGCCCCAAGCCGCGCGAAGTGCTGAAGCGCCCTGATTGGATTTCGGAAACCGAAGAGACGATGCGGTAGAGACTTTCCCGACGCAGATCAGTGCCGCTATTTGCGAATTCCCCGCAGAAAACCCAGTCTCGGTTTATTGTGAGATCCGCCTCATTCCTGCTTTCGTCTGAGGCATGAGGCAGATTTGGTCTCCCACTTTCACCACGGCGGCAAAGCGCTCCGCGGAGTTCTTGACCGATTCCAGCCCGGGACAATCTGTAATCAGCTTGCCCAGCGCGGCCACCATCTGCGCGATGGCTGCACTTACTTCCACCTTGTTTTTCGGGCCCGGTTGGTGCAACGCCTTGACCGCACGCGGAGCCGTGCGCAGGACTCCAATAACGTGGACGGCAACGCTAGCGGCGCGAGGCAATCCCGGCAACTGTTCGACGCATTCGCCCAGCTGCATGATTCCTTCGACAGGCGTCGATGCTTCCGCCAGGGCAGAGGCCGAGGCGACGAAGTCATTCGCAAAATTCGGATTCTTCTCCGGGTCGACGAGAGTGCTAACGAGCGGGAAAAAGTCCACTCCTTTGCTCAGCGAAGTAGCCGCGCCTAACATCAGTCCGCCGCTTGTGCCTGAGACACCGAACGGGCCGCTGAGGAGGCTTTCCGGGGGATTTCGCTTGAGATATTCCTGCAGACCTCCGCTCACGACCGACGAAGCCTTCGTCGCTTCCAGTCTTCTCTCCGGAGCGTTGCCGATTTTCATCGCAGCCTCCTCATCATCATCTGGAGATTCTCACAGCCCCAACCAATTCCAGAAACGGTCTTTCGTTAGCCGGAACCATTCGGGCAACCAGCTCTTGTAACGCAGCACCACAGCGGCGTGAACGCTCTTGGGCGTTTTCGGCGAAGACTTATTGCTGAAGACGAGATAGTAGATCCCAGCTCCTGCCGGGATGTCCGCCTTCACCGTCCCCTCGGGAACGTTCCCACTTTCATAGACCGAACTGGTTGCGTATCCGTTCTGCCAGACGGTGAACGCAGGCTCAGTGAGCACGTAGACCTCAATGCCGCGGTCGCTGTCTTTGTCTTTGCTTTTGTCCTTGTCGTCTTTGCTTTTGTCCTTGTCGTCTTTGCTTTTGCGGCTGCCGGAGTTCTGGGCATCCACGGACGAAGTGAACTGCCCCACGATCCCCACATTCACCGATCCTTCGGGCAAGGAGAACTTGTAAAACCGGAAGGTGTGCGGACCGACAGAAAAGGCGGTATCGAGGATCGTCTCATCGTGCTTCCATCCGACGAGTTCCTGAGCGTCCTGCGCGAACGGGTTGTCGCTGGTGGCGATCCACACAATTACCGCAATCAATAAGATCGACAGAAGGACCCAAACCAGCCCGCGGCGCTTGCGTTTCGGCCGAGGGAGTTCGGGTGGAAGCACCTCGACGTCGGATCGAGCGGAGGCACTCTTCGCCGGGGAAGATACGGGCTTCCCGCACTTCAGGCAGAACTGCGCGTCTTCCGGCAACCTCGCGCCACACTTGCTGCATCCGAGCGCGGCCGTCACTGGCAGCGGTGCGGCGCTGTATGGTCCCGCGATGACAGATTGTCCACACTTCAGACAGAACTGCGAACCATCCGGAAGATTAGCGGC
>JADGNQ010000063.1 GCA_017883385.1 Candidatus Sulfotelmatobacter sp. | reverse complement strand
CGCGTTGATGTGGTCGCGCGCGCCTGGTCGTTTGCGCAGCAGCCCGGAGCGTGGACGTGCGTTGTGCTGGGTTCCGATGATGCTCAGACTTGGACGGAACTTGGACGTACCAGCGGCACAGAGGTTCCAGCCGCTCCGGAATGGATGCATGCCAAGCAGCTTAAGACGTCGATTCCATTCTCTTCTCCTTCGCGCAGCCGCTTCTACCGGCTGCGGATCGATGGCCCGAATGTTGGCCGGTGGCAAGTTGGCGAAGTGGCGCTGTTCGACAAGAACAAACACATCGAAGTCGGCGGTCCCTACGACTTCACCAGCGCCTGGAAAAGCGCGGGCAGCGGCGAAGAGTGGGTCTACGTGGACTTGGGCACCGTGTGTGCGGTGGATCACGTGGTGCTTTTCTGGATCGCACGCGCGGCTGAAGGGGCCATACAGATTTCTGATGACGCTAAGGCCTGGCGGACCATTCTGGCCCTCTCCCCTACCGGAGGCCTCACTGATGATCTAAAGCTGACACAGGTTGAGCATGGGCGTTACGTTCGCGCGCTCATGACCCGTCCCGCATCCGCCGGCGGATATGTTCTCAGCGAACTGGAAGTATTCGGACGCGGGGGACTGGTGCCGCGTCCGCAAACCGCGCCGAAAGCGGGAGTGAATCGGCGGATTGAACTGGCGCGCGGCGCGTGGCGCATCCAGCGCGATTCTCTCGTAGGCACCGATGGCTCGTCCATTTCGAAACCTGGCTTTCAAACCAACGACTGGCTGCCTGCTACGGTTCCGGGCACGGTGCTGTCGAGCTATTTGGACGATGGCGTGGTTCCTGATCCCAACTATGGCCGCAACCAGTTGCAGATTTCCGATTCGTTCTTCTATGCGGATTTCTGGTACCGCGACGAGTTTGTCGTGCCGGCCTCAAGGCCCGGCCGCCGCGTGTGGCTGAACTTTGATGGCATCAACTGGAAGGCCGACGTGTTCTTCAACGGAGAAAAGCTGGGTCGCATTGAAGGCGGTTTCATGCGTGGCCGGTTTGACGTGACCCGACTCGTGCGACCGGGCGTGGCCAACGCGCTTGCCGTGCTGATTATCAAGAACGCCTCGCCGGGCAGCGTGAAGGAGAAGACGCTGGCGGAAACCGATTCGAATGGCGGCGCACTGGGCGCGGACAATCCCACCGCCCACGCTTCAGTCGGCTGGGACTGGATCCCGACCATCCGGGGGCGCAACACTGGTATTTGGGGCGACGTCTATTTGAGCAGCAGCGGACCGGTGACGATCGAGAAGCCTTTCGTCTCCACGACGCTGCCGCTTCCTGACGTCAGCCGTGCCGACGTGAATGTCGAGGTGACGCTGCGCAATCATGAACAAAACGACTTGGCCGGAACGTTGCGCGGGCAGTTCGGTGCAGTCCGCTTTGAGACGCGAGTCACGGTGCCCGCCGCCTCAGATCTCGTCGTAAAGCTGAATCCTTCGACCACACGGGCGTTGCGCCTGCAGTCCCCCAGACTGTGGTGGCCGGCGGGATATGGAGACCAGAATCTGTACGACGTGAAGCTCTGGTTCGAGACGGGTCGTGACAAGGTCTCCGACACGAAGTCGTTCCGCACGGGAGTGCGTCAGTTCACTTACACGGACGAAGGCAGCGCGCTCAAGATTTTCATCAATGGCCGCCGCTTTATCGCTCGTGGTGGCAACTGGGGATTCCCCGAGTCCATGCTGCGCTATCGCGCGCGCGAGTACGACACCGCTGTCCGCTACCACAAAGAAATGAACTTCACCATGATTCGCAACTGGGTGGGGCAGACCGGCGACGACGCGTTTTTCGAGGCCTGCGACAAGTACGGAATCGTGGTATGGCAGGATTTCTGGCTGGCGAATCCCTATGACGGGCCTGATCCCGACGACAACGAAATGTTCATGAAGAACGCGACCGACTTCGTCGAGCGCATTCGCAATCATCCGTCAATCGGGCTGTTTTGTGGACGCAACGAAGGTGATCCTCCGAAGCCTTTGCAGGACGGACTCACTGACCTGATCGATCGCCTCGACCCTGGGATGCGCTATTTCGCCAGTTCGTCTTACGGGGTAGTGAGCGGCGGTGGACCGTACCGCGCGATGCCGGCGAAATTCTATTTCGCGGAGCGCGCGACCCCCAAACTTCACAGCGAACTGGGCATGCCCAACATCGTGACCATGGATAGCCTGCAACAAATGATGCCTCCGACTGACATGTGGCTACAGAATGACGACTGGGGCATGCACGACTTTACCCTGACCGGGGCGCAGAGCCTTGGCGCGTATCGCAAGTTAATTGAGGACAGTTATGGCCCGGCCGACAACGCGGCCGAGTGGGTGGGACTCGCGCAGTTCGAAAACTACGACGGCTATCGCGCTATGTTCGAAGCTCAGAGCAAGAACCGTATGGGCTTACTCCTGTGGATGAGTCATCCCACATGGCCGGACTTCGTGTGGCAAACCTATGATTACTATTTCGATCCGACGGCCGCATACTTCGGTTCAAAGAAGGCCTCGGAACCGCTACACATCCAGTGGAATCCGCTGACCGACGAAGTCGAAGTAGTGAACTACAGCGCGGGGAAGATCGCCGGCCTGACCGCTCAGGTGGAGATCCTGAACAGCGATGGCTCGAAACAATGGGACAAGACTGCGCCGGTGGAGAGCGCGGAAGACAGCGTGCAGGCTCCCATCAAGATCGAGTATCCGGCGAGCTTGACACCGGTGCACTTTATCCGGCTGAAGCTCATGCGCGGCAGCGAGATTCTGTCGCAGAACTTCTATTGGCGTGGCACGGAGGCGGGCAACTTTCAGGCTTTGCGCAAAATGCCAAAGGCCAAGTTGGAGGCTGCAACTCGAGTCGAACGCAAGGGGGAAGAGTGGCTCCTCAACACCGAACTAAGCAACTCATCGAGCACGCCTGCTTTGATGGTGCGCGTGAAGGCGGTGCGGGGAAAGAGCGGCGATCGCATCCTGCCAGCAATCTACAGCGACAATTATGTGGCGCTGATGCCGGGAGAAAAGCGCACGATCCAGACCGAACTGGAAGATGCCGACGCGCGCGGTGAACGTCCGCAGATCGTGGTCGAGGGGTTCAATGTGGCGGAAGTGGCCGCAAAGTAGTACAGCTCACTTCTGTGCCGAGGCGCGACAGAGGGGATAGGTCTTTTCTGAAGTTGGACTGACGCTCTCCTTAGTGGCTGGAATCGTAGCGGGGGTTTCATTCGACGAAGGGCTGGGCCTTCCCGCTGTTGTCATAGCCGTCACGACGTAGTAGTAAGCAGCTCCATCCTCCACAAGGTCGTCCATGCACCCGGTACCGACAACTGGAATGGAGTTGATCTGTTCACAGTCGTTGCACGTGGCATTCTTCTCCGCCGCACCCTTCGTCTTGCTGCGATACAGGCAGTACACTACAGGACCATCCGTGCCGGAGGGCGGGACGCTGGGATTCCACGAGAGGATCACTTTGTGATGGCCGGTTGAGGCTGAGGGTTGCAGCATGGGAGAGCCCGCCGGCGGACAGAGAAGAGGCGCTGGCACAAGCGGGACGGCAGCCATTCCATCGCCTCCGAAATTCCCTACTGAATGAGAGTGGGCGCGTGCACGAAGAGCCCAGTCATGTCCACTTACGGTGAGTGAAATGCAAACGATGGAAAACATCGCGACCTGCAAACTGAGTCGAAGATGGACTTTCACAGGGGCCTCTAAGAACTGAGTCAGTCGCCGGAACAATAATACTCTGGGTTTACGACAACGGACGCATGCTTCGCGGATTCGGTGCATTCGCCGATGCGGCTACGGCCTTGCAGTCAATCCCTGCGCGTCCTGTGCCTGCGCTTGGTAACGGGCGAGGCTTGTTTTCAATCTCGCAACTAAGTTGTTGTTTTGCTGCTGGGTCGCAACATCCAGAGCACGACGGGCAATGGTCACGGCCTCGGAATAGCGTCCGGTGTCAAAGTAAGTGGCCGCCAACATCTCAAGAATTGAAGGTTCTTGCATTCCGGAAAGTTTCGCCGCCTCTTCGAACTGCGCTACGGCCTCGGGTAGGGCGCCTTTCGCCGCCAGAACACGCCCGAAGTTATATCGATAGTCACTCGCCTTAGAAGCTAGAGCGACTGCCTTCTCCAGGTGCACAACGGCCTCGTCCAGCTTTCCTGCCCGGGCCAGTGCGACCCCGAGGCCGTTCTGCGCGTCCGCAGACTCAGGTTTGAGATCAATGCCTTTCCTCAATTGTTCAATGGCCTCTGGCAAGCGTCCGTTCGCGGTTGCCAGCGCATTACCAAGATTGACGTGAGCGGCAGCGTTGTCAGGGTTCAGTTCAACCGCTTTCTCGAATTCCGGAAGCGCCTCGTCCAGGCGTCCCCTCTCAGCAAGTGCGCTCCCCAAGTTGTTGTGTGCCTGCGAGCTTGCGGGATTGAACTCCAGCGACTTCCGGTACTCGGCAATGGCCTCGTCGATCCTTCCGGTCTCAACCAGAGCCACCCCCAGGTTGTTGTGCCCTCGCGGATCGTCAGGAGCCAGCTCCAACGCCTTCTTCCAGGCGGGCACCGCGGCGTCAAACTGTTTCTTGTCGGCAAATTGCACCGCGACGTCGAAGAGGCGGTAGAACTCGGTTGCAGGCGCTTCGATCTTCTCCAGACCATCAGCGCCGATGTTCATGAATTCGGGAATGTTCACAGCTCGGTTGGCCGCCGTGGCGTGCTCGATCAGAATTGCGGGACTGGAGTTCCCGTCCTCATCGATATGAGTGAGATACATCTGGGTGTAAAGATAGGGGCTCTTCGACGAGAAGACGAGCCAGCGTCCGTTGGGCGAGAAGCTGTGCCACGAGTTCATAACTTTCTGGTTGGAGCGGAGCCGTCTTGCTTCTCCGCCTTCGAAGGGTACGATGTATAACTGGCTGTCGGGCCGCATCAGGAGACCGTTCTTGTTTTGCACGAACACAATCCACTTGCCGTCCGGTGAGACCTTCGGAAAGTTGTTGCTCATCCCGTTCTCCGAAGCTCCGACGACCTTTTCAGCCTTGCCACCCTTTCCCTCGTTGAAAGGCACCCGGTACAGGTCGTACTGGACCTGGGTTTCGTTGGGATCGTTGGCGTATTCCGAGCGTTTCTGACCGGTAAAATACGGATCGCGCGCCGTTGCCCGCGAATAGACAAGATACTTACCGTCGGGGCTCCAGAAGGCGCTCGTTTGGACGTAGTCCGGATCGTCCGCGCCGGGGAGGGTCTGCAATTTCCCGGTCTCACGGCTATACCAGGCCAGCACGCCCCGCGTAGGAAAAAAGACTTGGCCAAAGCCGTAGTTCGGATAAAAGCCGTTATACAGCCGGTCAACTACGCGCGTCCCGTGGGCCCCGGGCACGTCGATCGACGTGACTACGTATTTTCCGTCGGGTGAAACCTGCGACATGAAGCCGAACCGTTTTTGCGCCAACTTCTCACTAAAGGCGCTCCAGTGGATGATGTACTCGTTGCTGATCGAGCTCACTTTGTGGAGGGGAATCAGGCCATATAGACCTTTGTCGTTCTGGGGCCCGTCAACATCGATCCCAAGGGTCTTTCCGTCGCGCGAAATGGAGTGACAGTTGGCGCAGGTTGGCAGTCCCTCCATCATGACTTTGCTTTCGGGGCGCGACACGTAGCGCAGCCGCCATTTGATTTTGGGAAGGACGGAGTCCGGCAGAGGTTTGATGACCCCCCTCTCGCCCTGGTCCAACGGTGGAGGCAAGAGAGGAACATCGCGGTAGAAGATGGGTGCGCCGACCGGATCGTTCGACGTCTGAATGCTGACTTGGCCGTTCGAGACCGGGTCGGCGGCACTATTGCTGCGAAACCCGGTAATGGCCACGGTGGCCAGCGCCCGCGCTGAGTGCTTTTTGATGTTGGCCCAGGTCCTAGGGTCGGGCCTCCAGGTGTGACCGGCCTCCTGCTCGGGTGTAAGAGTGGGCGGCACGAAGCCGACCAAAGTCGTGTCGAGTTCGCCGATCTGGAGCTTCTCGCCCTCTGACCACAAACGTATGCCGGGAGCCCGGTCGGCGAATGTAATCTCGATCCGCCATGTCGCTGCCGTTGGGTCAGCGTCGCGCCACTGGAATACAGGAGCGATGATATCGGGCGGGAAGATGGAGCCTTCTGCCGGATAGTCGACCGTGATGGGACTGAGCGGGGGCATTGGGCTGGTGGCACGAAGTCCGCCCGCCAGGAAGACGGCGGCGACAGCGACCAACATCCATTTCATGAAGATCTCCCCCGCATTCCAGCACCCCACCCTGATAAGACAAGGAGAGCGGCGTTTGCACGGCTGGACTGTAGGGGAGATATTATGAAGACGGCACTCATGGTGCTGTGATTTGGGTCACATGTGCAGGTTTAGCCGTTGGCCGCCCGCTATTTGCATGGGCCGCCTGCAGTGCTACGACCGCCAGAGAATGACGACCAGGGAGTCTGAATGACCGATTACCGCCGGTTTTATATTGATGGGAAGTGGGTCAGTCCAGCTGACGGACGCGACTTCCCGGTCATCAATCCTGCGACTGAGGAACCGATTGCGACCATTTCGCTCGGCAGCGCAGCCGATGTTGATTTCGCCGTGACCGCAGCAAAGACAGCCTTTGAATCGTACTCGGAGACGACTGTCGATCAGCGCCTGGCCCTCTTGCAGCGGATTATCGAGGTCTACAAAGCCAAAAGTAACGAAATGGCTGACGCCATTTCTCTGGAGATGGGCGCGCCCATATCTTTGTCGCGGAAGGCGCAAGTCCCGGCTGGACTGGGGCATTTGTTAGAGGGCGTGAAAGTGCTCGGGCACTTCCAGTTCGAGGAACTCAAGGGCTCGACTTTGATGCGAAAAGAGCCGATCGGAGTGTGCGGACTCATCACTCCCTGGAATTGGCCGATGAATCAGATCGCCTGCAAGGTGGCACCAGCGCTGGCAGCTGGGTGCACGATGGTCCTGAAGCCGAGCGAGTTGGCGCCACTTTCGGCTTATCTGTTCGCGCAGATTCTTGATGAAGCCGGTGTTCCTCCCGGAGTTTTCAATCTGGTCAACGGAGATGGGGCCACCGTAGGCTCTGCGATCGCATCGCACCCTGGCATCGCTATGGTTTCGTTCACCGGGTCGACGCGAGCTGGCGTGGCGGTCGCAACCGCGGCGGCACCGACCGTAAAGAGGGTCACTCAGGAACTGGGAGGCAAGTCGGCGAACATTATTCTGGACGATGCCGATCTCGGGAAGGCCGTCAAAGACGGGGCACGAGGATGTTTTCTCAACACGGGTCAGTCGTGCAACGCGCCGACGCGTATGCTCGTTCCGCGATCAAAGATGGCGGATGCGGCGTCGGTTGCGAAGCAGGAGGCTGAGGCAGCAAGAGTGGGAGACCCACGGAGGGAAGACACCACCATCGGCCCGCTCGTGAGCCGGGCTCAATTCGAAAAGGTGCAGCGGCTCATCGAGCAGGGCATTGCAGAGGGAGCGACGCTGGTTGCTGGTGGAATCGGCCGGCCGGAGGGTGTCAGCAAGGGATATTTCGCGAGGCCGACAGTGTTCGCCGATGTACGCAACGATATGACGATCGCGCGGGAGGAGATCTTCGGGCCGGTTCTTTGTATTCTCCCTTACGAGGACGAAGATGACGCGGTCCGGATCGCCAATGACAGCCCATACGGACTGTCGGGCTTCGTGATGTCGTCAGACATCGAGCGCGCGCGTCGAGTGGCGAAGAGAATTCGGGCCGGAAACGTACACATCAATGGCGCCCGGGCTGATTTCGGCGGATGCTTTGGCGGGTATAAACAGTCGGGCAACGGGCGGGAATGGGGAGAGGCTGGGCTCGAGGAATTTCTGGAACTGAAAGCCGTGTTTGGCTACGCGGCCCCGACGAAATAGAAGATCGAACACATCCCGAGCTGCGTTTCAGCGGGAGGTTTTCACCTCAAGGAGCACGAGCCCGTGCGCCGGGATATTGAGGGTGACCGATCCATTTTTCAGGTCAAGCATTTCAGGAGCAGAGAGCTTGGCAGCCACGCGGAGCTTCTCAATCTGCCCGGGCGTCGGATATCGCGGAGAGCCCATCGCTTCATAAGCTTTGTGAACGTCGCCATGTGCCGGATCGAGTCGCGACACCTGAATCTTTGAGGCGCCGGTGTTCTGGAACTGAAACTTCACGTCCTTCGCGGCCCCCACCGCATCCGGTGCGGCCATATTCCAGGCTGCGACGACGAGAGTGCCATCAGGGCGCCGCGTGACGAGTACGGATTCAGAGGAAGCGGCAAGGCGCTGCTCGCCCAACTGGTGCAGGAGCAGGAATGCGTTGAAAGACGGTTTCGGAATTCCACCTGCCGTGAGCAAGCCAAACCCGCCGTAGAACGGCTGTTTCACCACGCCCTGTTCTTCGAAGACGTCGGAAAAAGTCCAGTAGGACATTTCGTCGACTAGTCCGTCGCACTGCCGAATGGTATCGGCCAACCACGGACCCATATAGGCCGAGTCGGTGACCTCGGGCTCGTTCGCGTAGCTGGCGTTGAACTCCGACCAGAGCAGCGGCAGGTTCGGCATGGCGGAAGCCTTGATCTGATCGTGAACCTTTCTGACGGCGCGGCAGACCATGCGGTCGCGCGGGATCTCTTCGTGGGTACCAAAAATGTCCTCGGATTTGTCGTTGCCATAGACGTGAGTCGAAACGAAGTCCACAGGAATCTTGTTTTCAGTGCAATGGCTGATGAAGGAATCGGCCCAGGCGGCTTGTGCGGTGGATGGACCGCCTACACGAAGCCTTGAATTCACGGCCTTGATGTCGCGGGCGGTGTGGTCATAGAGCTCGAAGTAGGTGGCCTGGTGCGGGTCACCGGCCCAGAAATCGATGTTTGGTTCATTCCAGACTTCGAAATACCACTGGGAGACTTCTTCGATCCCGTAACGTTCCACGAGGTGCTTCGTGAACTGCGTGATCAGGTCGTCCCACTTCACGTAGTCTTTCGGTGGAGCAACATTCTGCTTGTACCAGAAAGCGTGCAGGGCCTCTCTAGCCGCGAGTTTCTTCGGCATGAAGCTCAATTCCACGAACGGGCGAACGCCGTTCGCCAGCAAGCCGTCGTAAATCTGGTCAACATAGGAAAAATTGAGAACCGGATGGCCTTTCTCGTCCTCGTCGTAAACTCCAACCTCGTCGTGAAATATGGCGTGGAAGCGGACGTACTGCATCCCGGTGATCTGCTTGACTTCGCGCAGGTCGCGGCGGTAGCTGTCGCGCAGCGTGAGAATGGCCCGCCCGGATCCGAATAGATGCTCCCAATAGTGTGGAAAGGGATGAGCAGCAGCGCGGCCGTCAATGACCACTGTCTCACTAGCCGACTGCGCAATCGCCGGGGCACTGATGAGGAAGACACCCAGCATCAGCAGGAAAGAATACAGTCGTCTGGACATTGAGGCTCCTAGTTTGCCGGCTCTCCCGACAAGACAGTCGAGCTTCGCTCGACGGACAGCCGATGGCGGCTGTCCCCACATACGATCGAATGAGTTCTGCTTCGACAATGATCTCATGATATCTTGCCAAAATGTTCCGACGCATTCATCACATTGCCATCATCTGCTCTGACTACGCCAGGTCGAAGCGTTTCTACGTGGAGACCCTAGGGTTTGAGGTTATCCGTGAAGTCTATCGTGAGGAACGAAAGTCGTTTAAGTTGGACTTGAAGGTGGGGGAAGCTTATCAAATCGAGCTGTTCTCGTTTCCCAGTCCGCCGGAGCGAGTCTCGGCTCCTGAGGCGTGCGGTCTACGCCATATTGCCTTCGAGGTGGAGAATGTCCAGGACGCGGCCCGAGAACTGATGGCGAAGGACATAAAAGTAGAGCCCATCCGGGTGGATGAGCTCACGAACAAACGCTTTACTTTTTTTCAGGACCCGGACGATCTCCCCATAGAAATCTATGAAGAATGATCGCTAGATCCGTCCGAGTCGCGTACCGCGGGCGACGGTTCAACGCACAACCGGCTTGCTCGGCGTGCTGTGAGACACGTCTTTCTTCGCTCCAGGGAGCGAGACACTTCCTGACAACTGTGTACCGGTCAGAACATCGGCGATGCGCTCGCCGGCGCGGCCGTCCCAGAGGGGTGGCACAGTTCCCTTCTTCGCTTTGCCGTCCAGGATGTTCGCCAGCTCGGAACGGAGTTTCTGCGCGTCTTGTCCGACAAGGACATTGGTTCCCACGGAGACCGTGACCGGACGTTCGGTGTTGTTTCTGAGGGTCAGGCACGGGACTCCCAGATACGTGGTCTCTTCCTGAATGCCACCGGAATCGGTTATTACAACCGTGGCGCCGCGCTGCAAGGCTAGGAATTCGACATAGGGCAACGGATCCAGTAGTCGAAGTTGGTCGGCGTTCAGGCCGAAGTCAGCAATGCGCTGCCGTGTTCGCGGATGCGCGGGAAAGACCACCGCCAAGTCCTGGCTCACTTCCAGCAGAGATTTCAGAATACCTTTCAGGGCCTCACTATCATCGACATTGGAAGGGCGATGCAGAGTGACCAAAGCATAGCGTTTCGGAAGGTCACTCCGGGTGTGCCGGACGATTTCAGGCAGAAGGCGAACCAGGGAATCGATCATGACATTCCCGACGAGATGAATCTTCTCTTTGGGAATGCCTTCGCGATGCAGATTGACATCGCCATCTTCCGAGGGGGTAAACAACAGATCCGCCAGCTGGTCGGTGACCAGACGGTTTATCTCTTCCGGCATTGCGCGGTCGAAGGAACGGAGTCCGGCTTCTACGTGCCCGACCAGTACTCCCAGCTTGGAGCACACCAGCGTAGCCGCCACGGTGGAGTTCACGTCTCCATAGACCAAAACCATGTCGGGCTTGCGCTCAACCACAACCGGCTCAAACCGGGTCATGATCTCGGCCGTTTGCCGCGCATGCGTCCCGGAACCTACCGACAGGTTTACATCGGGAGCTGGAATGCCCAGTTGCTGGAAGAACACATCCGACATGTTGGGGTCGTAGTGCTGGCCGGTATGAACCAGCGTTTGCGTTACGCCGGGCCGCCCGGCGAGCGCGTGCAGCACCGGAGCCACCTTCATGAAATTCGGACGCGCTCCAACCACGTGAACGATATGCATTTCTCGTCTCCAATCGATCATCCAACGATCCCTCAGCAGTCTAACCCGGCCAACTTTCTATACAAAGTTACTCCCGGGCGTACGGGGCTCGGTCTTTCGAAGAACCAATACCAGCGCGGCGACCGCGACTACCGAGAGAGCAAAAAAAACGACTCCGCCGTGGTGATGAAGGCTTCCAGTCAGGTAGTCAGGATCTACACGAGTTCCCAGTTCTGCGATCACAACGATGCGTAGGGCGTTCTTCGCGATGGATAGCGGAACCGCCGCAGCAATCAGCAAGACCTGTCTCCACCATGAGCGTAGAAACAATTGGGCCAAAATCATGGTGGTGACGACCAGCATCAGGCTCGAACGAATGCTGCTGCACTCATGCGCGACCTCAATGTCCAGACCGGGGATCGACAACGTGACGCCGTCTTGTGTCACGGGAACCCCAACCGAACGAAAGAGAATGCGCGCAGAAACGGCAGACTGATGCTGCAAGAATGCGATAACCCAGTCCAACACAAACGTGGGGAGAGGAACGAGCAGGAACAGAAAACACAGAGGGAAGAGAAAGGACCGGAAAGCCTGGATTCCGAAGCAGAGTATCACGCTGCCGATCCACCAGGTTACAAGCGCAAACATGCTCAACGACAACCGTAGATCGCCGGGCAGGTCCGATGCGTATTTCGTCGCCGCAGCCACAAGCAGGGCTCCGGCCAGCACAGATGCACCCGCTACCACACTCGGCTCGAGGTGAGAGCCAATGGCCTGACGCCTCATGTAAATCAGCCCAAGGCCCAAGGGCAAGATCAGCAGAATGTGCGTGTACGCTTCGCTTTCGAGCGCAAGGTCCAAAGTGCTGGCCAAGGGATGGAGCCACAGGGCGACGGACGCCAGGAGCAGCACGACGAAAAAAAGCTTACCCATTCGTTGTCACAGATTGCAGCGTCAACAGTATCCCAAGGAGTGCATTCCGGTTGCCGCCTTGCGGGAAATGATCAGCCCCCATTTCGAATTCGGCCTTACGACGACGCGAAGAACGTACATTGACATGGAGGTCAGCGTATTGCGCCGAATCGATGCCTTCGATGGCTTTCCAGCCACCAGTTGCTTAAAGGCACTTAGAGGCACACTGTTCCCGGGATCATGCCATCACACCATCCGAATGGCTTAAGCACTCAAGCCGCTGCTGAAGATTCGTTTTCTCGATCGCGCGCAGTTGCAAGTCTATCAGGGGCGCAAGGGCGGCAGCGAATTTGGGATGGAGCCTGCTCGCATAGACGTCGGCGATCAGTCGCGCGACCGTATCTCGCACGGCGCTTGCGCTGCGCAGGCCGGGCAGCGAGTCCAAGTCAACTGAAACTCTGAACGACAAAAGTGGCCAAGTGCGCGTCCGCGCCGAGAGCCGGGCCTCCCGTAAAGAGTTGGGTGCAGAGCTCTCTGAAACTGGCTGCCATCTGCTGCGTTATCGTACTCGCGCGCCCACCTTCATGACAGTTTGGTGGCAGATGATTTGCTCATTGAGCTGCGCGGAATGCCACCATTTGTATGCCCCAAATCGAACCGTTATGAGTCGCAGTCGCCGCATAGGAACCGACAGATCCGGCGATCCGGTCTTCCGTGATGTTGCCATAGGCCAGGTCTCTGGATGCGAAACCCGAACCTGCCGCAGTCACCGCGTTGTCGGATACGCCCGCACCAAAGATCAAGTCATTGGCGCTCGTCGTGGTGGCAGTACCACTATTCAGTTGGGCCGATGCCCCGGTCGCCGAGGTTGTAACGTCGACTGGATTGACTGCACTGATTCCAGTGTACTCATGCGCGTAAACGACACCGAAGGAGCTCACTGCCGTCCGAAACGCAGCAGTAACTGTATCCGCGCCTCCAACAATATTTGGAGCGTAGAAAATCTGGGCGTTGTAGCCACTACCCCAGCTCATAGCTCCTCCGACGCTTACAAAGGTATTGCCGCGAGAGTCCGTCAAGGCGACGCTCCCGGTATTGCTCCAGATCACATACACCACAATTGTGTTCCCAGCCACTGTCGGAGTATTAAGGGTCACAGACGTGCTTGTCCCGCTGGAGATTTGATTGTTGTTTACCTGGACGAGGGATGGCGGCGTCACCGCAGTGGCCGTCGTGGTAACGATGACCGGTTGCGATTGGGCGGACACATTGTTGGAAGTATCATATGCCTCGACTGTATAGGAATAAGTTGTCGTGGCGACTAGTCCTGTGTCCGCATACTTTGGCCCGGTTGTGGATGCCACCTGGGCACCATTCCGGAATACTCGATATCCCGCAACCGCAACATTGTCAACCGATGCAGACCATGCCACGGTCAAAGACGTTGAGGTTACGGCCGAGACCTGGAGGTTGGCTGGGATTGAAGGAGGCGTTATATCGGGCACGGCAGATGTCTCTGCAATCACTGGCGCGGATTGGCCCGACGTATTTCCCGCCGCATCGAACGCAGCAACCGCATAGGTATATTGGACGCCCGGGACCGCTGTCTTATCGGAAAAGCTCGCATTCGGACTGGTGGCTAATTGAGTATTGTTTCGAAGCACCTGATATCCAGTAACAGCTACGTTGTCAGTAGAAGCGGTCCAGCTTAAATCGATTTCGGAAGAAGATATGGCATTCGCGGAGAGATTTGTTGGAATTGATGGCGGAGTGGTATCCGTTGTCAGTCCGTCGGAAGCCATGTAACTCGTAAAACCAAAATCGGAGCTAACACCGGTACCGCCGGCCAGATAGAACCCCATGCCAGGGTTACCAGTCGCAAATGTGTTGTCGGACACCTGGGCGATCTGGGCTCCGTTGAGATAGACGGTAATTACGTTCCCGATCATGGTTGCTTTGATAACATCGCCATTGGCAACGCCGTATTGAGTGCCACTACCTCCCCACAGGTATGTGAAGTTGCCCAGGGGGCCATTCCATCGGACTATTTGCGTATATGCATTACTTGTCTTTGAACAACGAAAGTTGATTTCATAGCCCGTACTGCTATGCGCAGAAATGGCGCTGTGCAGCCGTAACTCTACCTCTTCATAGAGACTGTCAGTCTGGTGAATGCTGTGTACGGTTGCCTGCGCCAGTTGATCTGGCCCCCAGCTACCGGTCAGGATGGCTGTCGGATCTGCATAATTGCCTGCGTTGGTTCCAAAGGCTAGTCCAGGAGTCGTTTGAACATCGCCCCAATCGAGTCCGTCCGTCCGCCCGTTGATCCAGTTGTGGCCCTCTGAAATCGGATTCTCGGTGAGGGGAAAGTTCGTGCTGTAGGGCTTGAGTGAGGCATTGTTGACGGCGACGGCCACCACGGATGCGAGAGTCTTATTGCCAGCTGCATCGCGGGCGACAGCGGTCAACAGATGCGAGCCGTTTGTGGTCTGACTGGTGTCCCAACTGGTGGAGTAAGGGGATGTCATGCTCTCCACTCCCTGATTCCCGCCATCGAGCAGGAATTGGACTCCCACGACGCCGACATTGTCGGCGGCATTACCAGCGATTGTGATCATGCCAGAGAGGGTCTGACTGTTTACAGGTGGAGTGACAGACACAGTTGGGGCTTGGGTGTCCTGTGTTCCGGTTGTGGCACTGACCGGCGCAGTCTGTGCTGAATTGTTACCCGCCGCATCATAAGCAGACACGGTATATGAGTAGGCAGTTGAGGCCACAAGGCCGGTATCGGTATAGGACACGACGCCGGACATGGCGACCTGAAGGCCTCCCCGGTAGATCCTGTAACCGGCCACGCCAACATTGTCTGCACTCGCGGTCCAGGCCAAGGAGACCGTGGAAGGCGAGGTTGCCGTCACGGAAAGGTTGGTGGGAACCGTTGGCGGCGTTGTGTCCGACAGCGGTAGCGTCGTCGCCCGCACCGCGGAGGATTGAGCGGAACTGTTGCCGGCCGGATCGGACGCAGAAATTGTGTAGGAATATGCTGTCGAGGCGGCAAGCCCGGAATCTACCCATTTGGTTACGCCCGCTGCCGTGGTGGCGACCCGAGTCGCGTTTCGATAGACGCCGTAGGTGATCTCGCCTGCCGTATTATCCGGGTCCGTCGAAGCACTCCAAGACAAATTGATTTGGGAAGGGGACACGGCAATTGCCGAAAGTCCCGTAGGCAACGTGGGAGGAGTTGTGTCCGATACTGCGCCCTTGAATCCGACCATCTGTATCGCCCACGCGCCACCGCTATTACTGGCGGTTGCACTATAGGAGCCCTTCGCAGAAACGACCCTGTCCTCGGTCATGTTCCCTTGTGATCGGGAACGGGCCGTGTAACCAGCGCCAGGGTTTGTCACATAGTTTGCAGATACACCACCAGCAAACAACAGGTCCGCGGTATTAGTCGTATTCACCGAGCCGCTAACCAGTGATCCGGATGTACCGGCGGCTGAGGCCGTCACATCGATCGATACTGCCTGACGGATGCCTGAGTATTCGTGAGCGTAGACGATCCCGAATGACGTGACTCTGGTGGCAAACGTTGCTCTCACCGTGTTGATGCCGCTACTAAGGTTGATCGCATAAAATACCTGAGTGCTGTAACTACCATTACTCCATCGGGTAGGTACCACTGCGGGTGAGTAAGTATTATGACGGGAGTCGGAAACAGAAGCAGTGCCTGTATTATCCCAGATAAGATAGACGACGAGTAGGTTGCCAGCAGTTGTGGGAGACGATAGTGAGACGCTGCTCGTGTTGCCAGATGTGACTTGATTGTCTTTTTCCTGAACAAACGCTGGGATGGTAGCGCCCAGCGCAACGCCCTCCCCCTGAAAGAATAGAGCAAGGCAAACAAGGCATCCCAGACCGCTCAGGAAGGCCGCCAGCACACGGCGACGGGTAGTTCCAACAGCACTTAGCCGGGTAGCTTGATGTCCCATAGCAAACACTCTCTTCACTATTGCCCTGCCTTCTTAAAGGTATTACTGTCAAGGTGCATTTTTGGGCCACACCTATCCGACCCTGGATAAGGGAGGCTCAACTATTCCTCATTGTTCTGTGCTATCGGCGATTTTCTGCGATAGCAGTAGCCGTAGAGACTTCTTTACGGGAAGTCCTGCGTGCTCTACTCTCAACCCTGCTAACGCCTGCTGAAGGCCTTCGTGAAGACGACCGGCGCCCCAGGCAAATCGTGCCTGGGTCTGGTCGGCCCTGTTTCCGGGAGGGATAGGTCAGGCCGTCTGGTTTGGCGGGGAGACTGTCCTTTTGCAACAACAATAGATTCGCTCATCTTCTCTGGGAATACTGAGCAGAATGGCTCAGTTCGTGAGCCATCAGACATAGTTTCGTGGGTTAGGGTCCGCGCATCCAGCCGATTCGTACTTCCGTCGGCTCTCTCCGATCAGCCGCACGTTGCGCGCATGCGCCGCGATCACTCAGGAGCAAACGGCCTTGGTTGGCTTGACGAACTTGATTACTAGAAATCCGTCCACGCCGCCGAAGTGCAACCGTAGCCGCGCGATATTCGTGCTGAACAGAATTGACGAGATTCTGGCTTGGGAGCAGCGGAAAGAGACGGGGGGCGACACCAAGTTCGAGGAACCGGGACGGTACCTATGCGAAGTGCGGGAGAGACAGGACTGGAGGCTGGAGAAGCTGAAGGCTTCGACGAGCTTCTGGAGAAGCGGTTTCCTGGGTCGCGGCGGAAGGCTACTATCTGATGACGATTCGCGAACACCTGCCGCCGCAGGCGAGAAAGCAGATGAAGGAAGTGGGCTGGGCGAAGGGAATCTAGCTCGCTAATCTGGCGAGGAGGGACGGCAGCACTTCGATTGTGCAACCTGGTTGCACAAAGCGCGTCAAATGCTGAAGGAGGAGTTCAAGCAGGAGGTCGAAAGGAACTGACGGGGCGGGAAACCGAACCGTGGGAGACCATCAACGTCAAACTGTACCAGAGCCAGATGCCCGTCATTACAAATGCAATCGAAACCGCTGCCCTAGTGCTGGGAAGCGACTGATCCCGAGGCTACTGTCTGGAAATGATCTGTGCGGACTTTCTGGCCGGATCCAATCTGGACAACGGAGATCCAGCGACTCTGCTGTTCTCGAATGACGAGATTCTTGAAGCTTCTGCCCGAAGAGTCAGTGCAGGCATTTTGGGGAAGCTTGAGTGAGAAGGCATCACGAGTTCGATCGGCCCAAAACCAATGCTTTGCGACTGGATCCCGTGTCGTACGAGAATCTGCGGCAGCAGGTCGTGCGCCGCGATGGCTGGCGCTGTCGATCGTGCGGTGCGATGTCAAACCGAGAGGCCCACCACAAACACTTTCACAGCCATTCAGCAGACGACTCCGCGGAGAACTTGATCACACTTCGTGCGCAATGCCACGCCGACATCCATCGCTGAAGAACTGCGCATGTCTGTCGACTGCTGGCAAGTAGATGTGGCAAATACCCTTCAGAGAACCCGCTGCCAAAGGCCCACAGCGAAGCTCGCCTAGTAGCTATTCGTCTGGCTGTCCCTCACTTACGCATACATGGTCGAGGATCGGAGCGTTACGAATAGCCCAGGGAGCGCATTCCAGTGGCCGCCTCGCGGGAAATGATGAGCCGTTCGCACCATCCTACCCGGCGGCGCCGTGCGGTACTGCCGACGGATACAGAAAGCGCAACGTCTTCTCTGATCTCAATTCCCAGCCAGGACTCAAGCTTGCGAAAGTCGACCCTGCCTCCAATCAAGTCTTCATACCTGACGCGGAAGGCGGGGAAATCCTCCGGCAGTTCCGACCAACTGAGCGCAATGCGGTTCCAGTGCCGGGCGAGCCCCGCCGCAGAGTCGATGCGTATCTCAGGGCGGCTGTGATACAGGTGGTGCCAACCCGAATCCGCCAGCGACCGGTAGCAGTCATACGGATTGCGGGATAGAAGCACGAACTTTGCTTTTGGGTAGAGCCAATGCAGGAAGGTTGCTTCCGCTGCCCCCAGCCGGACTTCTTTAAAACCCCAGCGGCTGAATCCTCGTTGGCGGGCCGATTCTCCCAGCCATTGGGTCAGGAGAGATTGAAGACCACGGCGGAGGTCCTTGCCCGGAGGGAATAATGTAGCGATCCAGGAAGTCGGCAAGGCAGAGAAAGGCGCTTCATCCGGCGTACACAGTTGCTTGAGTTCCGGGAATGTGGATAGCCGCGCCAACATCCCGGCCATTCCCGACAGCATCGCCATTTCACCAAGGGGCTCGCCCCAGAGCAGCACACTCGGGTCGGTCACCAGGATGCGTTGCAGCAAAGTGGAGCCCGATCTCCAACCCGTGGCCAGCAAGAAAATTGGAGATTCGGTCTCGCTGTTTTCGTCTCGATCTGAACTCTCTAAGGCTGCGATCGACTTTTCGAGTTGCTGCACACTGGGTAGAGTCAGTCGCTTGCATTGTGTCCAGTCCCACAACTCTCGGACCCAGTTTCGCCGTGTCCGAACCACAAAATCATGTATCAGGTGTCTTGCAGTGGGGACCAGCGTAATGGAACGCAGGTCCTTGGGCACAAGTTTTGTACCATCTCGCGAGGGCCTCTTCGAGGTCCGCTCGCTGTCCGCAGGGTTATTTCGCATGTGAAGCTCCGTAGTCCGTACCGCACCGCAGTCTTTTGCGGCAGATTGCGCCGGAATCCCATCATCATCGTTGAAGGAATTGCAGCATTGAGTCCAGGCTGAGAAAACTGCGCCACTTTCGACGACGCAGCTAAGGCGAAGGACTCCTGACACGGAGGGGCCCGGCTCCCCGTTGTTACGGACAACGCTTGCCGGGAAGAACCGCAGCAATACTCTGGAATTGGTTCGCACGGGTCCCATTTCGGCAGGACCAGGTCTATACGAACCACGCCCGCAGAAGGGGGAATGTCGTTGCCCCGGACCTGCGGGCGGGACGCGGTTGATTTCTTTATGCTGGGATCGTTGGAACTGCGCTCCTCTGCCTCCGTCCGCAGCGCGATCAGGTCGTCTGAGGTCGATACAACGGGGAACGCCAACGCCAACACGCAACCCGTCAGCACCAGAGCGCGGGACAGGCGTGATCTCCCCGAGCGCCTCGAGACGCGCCAGCAGTTCCCCAGCGCTACCAGCGCCAGAGCCAGCCACAGAAGATTGAGTAGTAGTTCCATTTGCAGATCGACTATTGGCAGCGAGGCCCGACATGTGTCGCGTGCCCCTGCTACGAGAAGTATCAGTATCACCAACGTGTTAACAAATTACGATGGAAGCACCATCCCGCCGTTGAATTTATCAGGGCTGGATTGTGGGTTTAGGCGAAGCTCAGGGAAGATGCGGAGTTTTCGCCGGTTTCAGTGTTTGGTTGGGACCCTAGTCACTATGGACGATACACAGCCTTATCATCAGCTTCATTTAGCCGGTGAAACCCGGCTGCGTCTTCAGGGTTCTCGCGCTGCGCAAGGTTCCACGAGTCGGCTACCAGGTACAGCGGCCGGCCCTTCCCTTCCTCATAAATCCGGCCCACATACTCGCCGAGGATGCCGACCGCAATCATGAGGGCGGCATTGCTCAAGCAGAGGACCAGCATCAGCGATGTCCAACCGGGGACGGTCTTGCCGGAAAAATGCGCTACCAAGGCTCGAGCCGCTTCTTCCAGCGCAACCAACGTCATGGCTGCGGCTCCCAGGAAACTCAGGCGGAGGGGTAGTGCTGAAAACGATATCGCCGCGGTCCAAGCCAGGCGAATCATTTTTCGCAAAGGATATTTCGTTTCTCCCGCGGCGCGCGCCTGACGCTGGTACGGCACACAGATCTGCGGATAACCGACCCATGCGACCATGCCGCGCAGGAAACGGTGCAACTCGCGCATTTCTCTCAGGCTATCCAGACATCGCCGGGACATTAAGCGAAAATCGCCAACGTCGGGAGGCAAATTCTTCAGAAAGAAAACCCGCATGGAGCGATAGAAGACCCAGGCCGTAAACTTCTTGACGACGCTTTCGCCAGCCCGTGCCACCCGCTGGCCGCAAACAACGTCGTAGCCCTTGCAGTACTGCTCGACCATTTGATGAATCACTTCGAGCGGATCCTGCAAATCCGCATCGATCAGAACGATTGCGTCTCCGGACGCGTGATCGATTCCGGCGGTGGATGCATACTGGTGCCCGAAATTGCGGGACAGATTCAGGACCTTGATTCGGGGATCAGCCTTGGCCCAATCCACCAGCAGATCGATGGTCTGATCGGAGCTGCCATCATTGACGGCGATGACTTCGCACGGGTAGGGAGAGTTGTCCAGAAACTGGCTCAGCTGCGGACGAAGCAGCGGAAAAATTTCCTGCTCGTTATAGAACGGCATAACGATCGACACAAGCCTCGGATTCGGCCGGGGTCTGAGGAACTCGTGAGTCATCGGGAAACCTGAGTCATGTCTCTGCGCAACAATTGTCGCACCCGCTAGCCGAAATCGCGGACAACGTTTCTCGATCCCGCCTGAGCAAACCGGCCCGAGTCTTCGATGAGCATATCCATGGTCGCAGTGATCGCTAACTCGGCCCGGAGTTTTACAGACTAGTGCAGACTATAAGAAAAATTATTCGGAGCGTTGGGAGTTTGGGATTCATCCGTCGCCGTGAAGCTGGTAAAGCCGTAGTCTGCATCGGAACCAGCGGAACCTTGGTAGTAGAACCCCATGCCCGGAGCCCCAGTCTTATAGCGATTCAGGGGATCCGTGCCCTGAAACACCTGGACGCCGTTGATCCAAATCGTGATCGTGTTCCCGATAATACTTGCGCTGACCACATCTCCATCATGGAGTCCCGGCCCCATCGCAGAACCTATTTGACCGAATTGATTGAGTGGGCCATTCCAATAGTGAACTTGAACGTAGGTGTCAGGTCCGGTAAGACACCGGAAGTTGATTTCGAAGCCAGTAGTAAAGTGTGGCGAAATGGTCCCCCTCAGCCACAATTCTACTTCCTCGTAGGTGCTTCCGCCTTGCTGGTTTACCGTGTGGACCGTAGCGGTAGCCATCTGGTCTGGATTCCAATCCGCATTGAGAAGGGCTACGGCATCGTTGTAGGGAGGCCCGGTCGGTGGAACCTGGGTGCCGAACGCCAGTCCCTTAGTTGTCCTGACGTCTGACCAGTCGATACCATCGGTCTTGCCGTTTATCCATTTGTCGCCCTCGGAAATGGGATCTTCGGTGAACAAAAAATTGGTGGTATAGGTCCGGTGGTTTCCTTGGGGCCACGGATTGCCGTGCGTGCCACCTGGAGCACAAGCGATCAGCAGGATCCAGAAAGGCAGCGCGACGATCAATCCGATCCCTCGTCCTACGATGGACGCTGGGACCCGGCCCTTGCAACCCAAGAGGCGGCAGTTAGGCAAAAGTTTCCCTTCGTATCTAGTGAGAACTTCCGCGACCAAAGAGAGCCCGAAGGAGCCCAGGAATGAATTAGGTTTAAAGGCGAGCGTAAGCCGCACGAATTGACTAGGGAACCTGTACCTTCACTTCTGGGGAATATCCGCTCTCGCGGCCTGCTTGGTCGAGCGCGGTCACGACGTAAGAGTAGGTTCCGCCGCCGGCGACCAGCCAATCCTCATACCGCCGACTAGTGACACGGGTGGCAATTCGTGCGTATTGGGTCCCAGACCTGGTGCTGCGATATAAGTTGTAGCCCACCACCGTAATACCTTGGGCGGGCGGAGGTGTTTGCCATGAGAGAGAGACACGGTGAGGCGGGCCACCTCGGTGCAGCCACATCCTCGCGCCAATCAGTAGCGCTACGAACACAACCAACAGCACTCCGATTCGGACCACTTTCATGTTGCTGCGCTACCCTTCCCGATTTCGCAAGTTCCGGTGACGGCAGCGCACCGGCATCAGTATCGTTCCCCGTTGTATCTCGGACTTGCCTCCTGGAAACTGCTTAGGCCGAGGCCAAGAGCCCTTCCTCGGCCGATGAACGCCCCCCAAATTCTCGCAGGAGACCCATGTAGAACGGTTTTTGTCCCATAACGTATAAAAGCATGCCGAGATATGCAGATAAAACGATCGTCACGCCAACCACAAGCCTGGGTAGGGGGGACAGGAAGGAACCGTAAAGCAATTGCATCCCGAAGGCGAGCGTGGCGGCCACAATTCCCGACACCAACGGGCGGCTTGCGACCAACAGAACATCGCGGACCGAAATGACAGTGCCGCGTGTCGCCGCCGCGATCAGCGGGATGGCACATAGCGTCATCACCGTCGAGTAGGCGACAGCGACACCTTTGGGTCCGTAAGGCAAACCGATCAGATACCCTGCAATCATTACTGGCCCAAGTACTAGAGCGATTTTTAGACCTCTTCCGACCATACCGAGCGACGAGAGCAGCCACCCTAATGGGTTGACAATGGCAAAGGCTAAGGTAGTCGGGGCGAGCAAGCGAAAGACAACTGCCGCGCTTCTCCACTTCGGTCCCAAGAAAACCAGAATCATATCATTGGCAAACAGACCGCAAGTAACGGTGATTGGCACTGTCAGAGACAGCACCAGAGAGTATCCCTTCAGAAAATAGCTTTTGAGGCGACTCGGATCACCCTGGATTCTGGACAATGCTGCGAAAGCTACACCACCGGCGGCTGAATTCAAGTTGTCGGACGGAATGTTAATGAGCTGGTAGGCTCTTCCGTAAAGTCCTATCGCTTCAGCGCCCCAGAATCGGCCTAACAGGACTTTCTCGAAGTTGCTGGCAATGTACATGACCAGACCATTAAGAGTGAGAGTGCCGCCAAAGCGCATCATGGAACGCATCCCCACTTGTTTGCGGGGCCGTCCTGGCACCCATGCCGTCGTGAACCACAGACAGACAGTGCAGACGAGTGGAGTGATAGTGGTGGTGGCAACGAGAGCCCAGTATCCAAAACCATGGGTAGCCATGACAACCGCAATCGTTGTGCTAACCAACAAGGAACAGATATCGATGACCGACAAGGTAGTGAAGCGCATCTTGCGCTCGAGCAGAGCTGTGTGTTGCACTCCTGCCGCGTTGAAAAGAAATGCGGTCGACAAAACTGCCGTTACGCCGAACAGACGCTGTTCGTGATAAAAAGCGGCGACTAATGGAGCCACCGCTAGTGCCAGGACTCCGAGGGTTGCACCGACGGCTATGTTGATCCAGAAGAGAGTCGAAGCCTGTTCCTCGCTAACAGATGTACGCTGTACTGCGGCCGCGGAAAGTCCGAAGTCCCTGAAGACATTGAAAATACCCAGTACGGCGGTCACCATGCCCACCAGACCGAAATCCTTGGGGTCGAGGAGTCGGGCCAAGATCATCAGCGAGCCCATCCGGAGCACGAAGTTCGCTCCTTGGGAAAGAATCTTCGCGGCGCCCCCACGAATCGTTCTTTGTTTCAAATCCTTCATCGCGTTCTCTCGCTGCCCGGGCGGATATCGGCCTCGTTCGCTGTTCTCAATGTTTTGCGATTCATTTAGAGGACCAGCTTGCGGCAGTAAAAAGCTTCGGCGTAGCCGCTGGGGGCGTTGCATTCCATGCCGCGCAGACGCATGAGGGAGAGGAACGTATTCTCTTCAAACCAGCGCTTGGTGTGCTGGGACTGAAAGGCATCCATGATGTATCGAACTTTGGTTTTGCACGTCTCAGACTCAAGCGGCACAAACACGCTCGGTTGTCCCAAGTCGCCGTCATATTTTGGAATCTCGTACTCCAGGATGAAATGGTCACGAAACGCATTCCAAGTCAGTTCCGAGATCAGACGGTGGTCCTGGTGCGCATCCTTTCGGTTGTGAGTGAAGATCAGGTCCGGCGAGACTGTCTGTTTCAGTTCTTCGAAAACGTTTTTCACATCCGCACCCACGAATGGCATGAAAGTGTCGGGAAATTCCTTGAACAGGGAACGTTCCAGCCGCTTGGAGCCGGCAAACGACTCAGCCCCCCGCTGCGCCTCCGCTTTTCGGACTCCGATAGCGCTGAACACCACCCAGTGAAATATGCACCCCGGATATTGCTCGATCAGCCGGAGAACGGTGCCGCCACAGCCAATTTCGATGTCATCGGAATGCGAGCCTAGACACAGGATCTTTAGCGCTCCACCATCTCTCCCACCCAGATTCAGTCTGATCATAGGCTAGCCGACATCGCTCCAAGTTGTTTGAAATCGAGTCTTCCTCTGCGAACGGCAACGTTATTTGGAGACCACCGCTCCGGACAGGGCCCGCTCCGCGGCCAGTTCTCCGCTCTTGAAACTCTCGTCCGTCCACATGTATCCCCAGTCTCCGTAGCGTCCACAATAGGCGATACCGAGATCATCCAGATAGGCGTGCACCGTTTTGAGTGCCTGCGTGCGCTCAAGATCGAAGATGATATTCGCGTAAGGCAGCAACATCGCCTTCCGCGACAGAACTTGATCCTCCTCGCGCAGGAGACCGCATTTGCGAAGATCCCTGATGACCGGCTCGATCCAATCCTCAGCTTTGCCGGTAAGGGGCTTGTACTTATCGGAGAAATAGACTTCCGCCTGAATACTTCCCGTTCCTGGGGGCGCGTTCTTTGCGGAGAGCAGGTGCGGAAAGCCGAGACGGGTAAAGCAAATGTCCTCGTCGTAGAAGTAAGTCATGTGGGCACTTGAAATATCCTCACGGTTCACGCCGATGTTCACGAGAACGCAAGTCGAACATGACAGACGCCGCGAAGCGTCGACAACATCGGAGGGCGCTCCCTGAATCATGCGAATGAGATCGGGCAGAGGCACCGAAGAGACAAGCGAGTCGTAGCTCGTCACCAGACCGTTCGCAAACTTGAGCTCGCGCGCGCGAGGATCGATGGATACCAGCTGATGATTCAGCTTGATGTTCCCCATGGGCATGAATTTCTTCAGGTAGCACATGAATCCACCGTCACTCGGATACCGGAAGTGGGTGATGTAATGAACGTGCGGAGCGGATGCAGAGATCGCCCCACGCAACACCTCCTCCAGGCTTGGCCGGTAGATTCTTGGCCCGAGCCAGTCCGTGCTCATGTTCTCGGCCGAGGTCAGGTGGTACTTTCGCGTGTACTGCATCGGAAAGGACTCGGCAAACGTCCGGCCAAAGCTGGCATAGAGCCAATCCGCGTAGTTCTTCGGTGACTCCTCGGGTAACTGGCGCGCCTCCACAAAATCGCTGATGACCTTGACGATCAAGTCTTCCGGCATTCCGTGGAGATGGAGTTGCACCGGGTGCAGCGGCCAGTAACCGCGCCAATAGTTGTTCAGATGGATCTGAATGGTTTCGAAGCGCTGGTCGACACTATCGGCAAAGAGGTCCTGGATGCGGGTATCTTTCGTAAAGGAAATATGTGGCCCGACGTCGAACAAGAAACCGGTCTCATACCGGAACGACGCTGTGTGTCCGCCATAGTAGGCGTTTTTGTCATACATCACGGGGACGATACCCTCGGCGTGAAGCCGGTGAGCGGCTCCGAACCCGGCCATCCCTGTGCCCAGAACAACGATGTTTGGCGTTGGCATTTCGAAAGCGTCTCCTAAATTTCTATGGTCTAAGTTCTTGCCCCAGCCCCCCAAGGGAAATGGAGGGGTTCTTCGTAAGCCTGCTGCGGATGCATGAACGCATGCGCCCAAGCAAATCAGTTCCGGAGGAGTGCCTCATACTGCTCAATCTGCGTTCGGGTAATCCGCTGAAGATCAGCTCCAGTCTGAAAAGCGCGGTACCATTCGACAATCCATCCGAGCGCTTGCTGCAACGGAAGGACAGGATGCCAATCCAGGCTGACGCCTGCCTTCGACGCGTCCAACTTGAGGGCGTGAGCCTCTCTCGGATGCGCTGCGGCATCTTGGTTCCATGAAGCCTGGGTGCCCCACGACCGGACCAATTCGTCCGCAATCCAGGACACCGGTTTGGCGTCGGCATCGACGGGCCCGAAGTTCCATCCTGACGCGAACCGAGGCCCATCTTCCGTAAGGCGTTGGGCAAGCGTGAGGTATCCGCGCAGAGGCTCCAACACGAACTGCCAAGGCCGGAATGCGGATGGGTTCCTGATCAGGCAGGGTTTCCCTGCCAGAAACGCTCTCATCAAGTCTGGAATGAGCTGATCACCGGTCCAATCGCCACCGCCGATCGCATTTCCAGCACGGGCGCTTGCGAGCGCAACGCCATGACGATCGATAGCATCTGGTGGAAAGAAGGACTCTCGGTATGCGGTGGTCACGAGTTCAGCGCAACCCTTTGAATTGGAATAGGGATCGCGGCCGCCCATGGGCTCGTTCTCGCGATAGCCCCAAACCCACTCACGGTTCTCATAGCACTTGTCGCTGGTGACGTTGACCACGGCGCACGGCTGTTTGAGCTGCCGTACTGCCTCCAGCACATGCACGGTCCCCATGACGTTCGAGGAGTAGTTCTCGATGGGATCCTCGTACCCGCGACGCACAACCGACTGCGCCGCCATATGGATGACTACTTCGGGACAGCATTCGGCGATCGCACCCTGGAGCCGCGGGAAGTCGCGAATATCGCCGCGAATCGAGTGTACGGTTCCGACAACCCTGGCCTGCTCGAACAGGTTTGGCTGGGTCGGCGGATCGAGCGCGTACCCGGTTACCTTGGCTCCTAACGCGTCCAGCCACAACGACAACCAGCTTCCCTTGAAGCCGGTATGTCCAGTGAGGAAAACGCGGCGGCCTTTCCAAAAGGGGTTCGGCATGATTGTCCTAGACGCTCGCCGCGATTCTGCGATCACAACCGAACGACGTACACGGGCGAGCCACGCCAGGTCGATCATTGCACCGCGCAACCCTCATCGAACCCCTCCCGCTGAAACGGGCTGCAACGATTCCTTCGACTCTGGGGTCGTGACCGGCCAACGTGCGTTCTGTTCCCGCCAGAGCTTTTCTACGATCCCCTCTGGAACCGCATTCACATCGTCGAAGGAAAGCACTTGATCCTTCGCTACGTCTCGACACAGCACTCGACCATCCGAGAGGCCAATTGGCAGGGCTGACATACCGCGCGCCACCACCGCGTTGTCGATGAGTCCATAGGTGCAGAACCCGCCGATCCCGTCGAGACGCTCGCCGGCTTTTAGGTCACGCTTAGCGACCGTCACCACTTCGCAGACCGGTCCCGCGATGGGAGCGACAGTCGGATCGTGATGGATGACCGCTCGGCCAATAGTGGACGCGATCTGAAGGTGAGGTAGATGAAACGGCGTGTAGAAAACATAGAACGGACCGTCTCCGATCTTGTAATACGCGAGTTGCACCTTCTTAAGCGGCGATTCCTCATGAATCACGACGAAAGCTCCGGTGTGAGGAGCCGCACCCAGCGCGTAGTCGACCAGCCCCGTCTCCAGCATCTGCTTTGCGGGCAGCAAATTCGCCATTTCCCGCACGTAGCCGCAGGGTGGACCGTACATGCCCCGGCGGCCTACATGGAATCCGGTGGCATTGGCGAGAACCGTAGCCTCCATCGACAGCTTCGTAGAATCTGCAAATGAAGTGACCTTCTTTACGTCCTGGTCATGCTTCTCAGCGAACGCCCGTTGGGTCTCTGGATTCCGGTAATAGTCGACCATGCCCTTGATATTTCCCGCGGCAACGGTACGCAGCCCCAGCGTTCGCAGATAGCGCAGGAGGGTCATCGCAACTCCGGGTTCATCTCCGTCGGTGTGTGTGACCACAACCCCAGCCTGATCAGCCTTCGCCTTAAGGATGGGCCCGATCAACGAATCGAGTTCCGCGTTTACCAGGACCACATGCTTGCCATGGCTGAATGCATCCAGCACTACGCCGGCCGCAGCTTCGACCGTGCCCGTCACTTCCAACAGCACATCGATTGCGTCACACCCGGTTAAGACCGAGGGGTCATCTGTCAGAACAGGGATACCTTGACCTATTTTCCGTTCCGCCTCGCGGGCCGATTCAACACGGCTCCACTCGGTAACACCAGCTTCGCGAAAGGCTCGCTCGACGTGCGAAGGTGTGCGATTGGCAATCGCCACCAGTCGCATCCCCGGCACGGGCGTTCCGAGTTGCAGTGCAATCGCGCGGCCCGTAGCGCCCGCTCCGACCATTCCGACCCGAATCGGACGATTCGTGGCCTCGAGGTTCTGCAGGGCAGTATCAACACTCATGTTGTTCATGTTTTTCCTCACGTTCTCACGCTGCGAGTTGCACTGTCAATTGGCGTGCCTTGGCGACCTTCACAGTTAGGAGTTCTCTAGTGCTCGAGAGCCCTTACCCTCGGCCACTACCGTTAGTCTTCCACACTTCCCAGGGAGCCGCTCCGCCACCCCACAAACCTTCCAACTGCTGCTTATCTTTGAACGTGTCCATGCCTGCCCAGAAACCATCGTACGGGTAACCGATCAACTGCTTCTCTTCGATCAACCTGTGGAAAGGTTCGTTCACAAGTTCTTCTTTCTCCCGGATGTAGTCGAAGATCCCCTTCTTGAAGGCGAAATAGCCGCCGTTGATCCGTACACTTCCATTATTGATGGCGTGGATTCCCGAGACCAGGCTGCCGTTCCCCTTTTCCAACGAGACCATGTGATAGCTGAGGTTCGGTCGTACGCACAGAAAGCTGGCAAGCTTTCCCTGCTGGTGAAAGTGCTCCAACTGTTCCGGAAGCTGCAGGTCGGTGAGGCCGTCACTGTAGTTGGCGAGGAATTCCTCTTCGCCTTCGAGATGCTTTTCGACGGCCTTCAGGCGCTGGCCGATATTGGAATTGATCCCCGTATCCGCGAACGTGATCCGCCAGTCGTGGATGTCGCTATTAAAGAGCTCTACTTTCTTTCCACCACCAGACAAGACAAAATCGTTGGACGCGCACTCGTTGTAATCCAAAAAATACTTCTTAATCGCGTCCGCCCGATAGCCCAGGCAAAGGATGAAATCCGTATGGCCGAAGTGGGCATAGTACTTCATGACATGCCAAAGCACGGGGCGATATCCAATCTGTACCATGGGCTTCGGGATGTCTTCCGCATCCCGAATGCGCAATCCTAGTCCGCCGCAAAACAAGACAACTTTCATGAATGGCTCCTGTCGTGCCCGAGTGGTTTGTCGGGAAGAAACAACCGCGGCATGATCCGCCGGCCACGTTGTTCCCTTACGCACCAACCAAATGCTTGCCTGGCATTGTTTATCCGATGCGCGCACCCGCCCCGTGTTTGGGCAGGTTCGCAGATGGATTCACTGACGCCGGCTGAGCGATTTGCGCAACACTCTTCCTCGATTTTGGAAACATACGGGCCCATGCTTTCTCAAGCGCTTGTCCTGGATTCACAACCTCGCGCATGACGGTGGCCGTTGCAGCCTTGAAGACGTCCATTCGCTTGAGGGGGTGCCCCAATTCCGCGAGCCTGCTCTCGTGATAGTCCCAAAACTCTTTTTCACGGAACGCCGCAAAATAGTTCAATGCCAGGAACCGGTGGTAGCTTTTCAGCGTTTTGGTCAGAAGGCAGTCGAGTTCCTTCTGGTCGAGATACAAAGGACCATACTGGATTACATCATTCAGATCCGCCGATAAATAGCGGTTCAGTTGGACCGACTTTGAGCTCTGCGTCGCTTCGTGAATTCTCTCGTACGAGAGTACCTCATAGACAAACCCGAAATCAGACTTCTCCAGAAACTGGAAACACGCGCTGGTATCGGAATGCGGTGACGCGTTTGGGTAAAATGCCGTGCTACTTCTGACGAGGTCAGCTCGATACAAAAGTGAGGTGGGACTGCCAAAACCGAACGCCCTGTCCTCTCCAAGGAACATCTGGCGGCACATTTCGCGACCCGTGAGAACAACTCGCGGATACTGGAAGCCCTGCCACCGGACACGGTCTCCACTGATCTGGTAACAGCCAACGAAACCTACCGACGGATTTGCCTCTGCAACATCGACCATTCGCGCCACGCAGTCGGGCATGATGAAATCGTCCGCCGAAACAACCTTGACGTACGTGGCATCAGGAGAGATAAGGCTGAAAGCAAGATTGTGATTGTCGATTACGCCAACGAAGTTTTCATTGTCATGAATGCGTATCCGGCGGTCCTTGGCCGCATACGCTCGGGCAATTTCCAGAGTGCGATCCTTGCTGCAATTATTGACAATGATGTATTCGTAGTTCTGGTAGGTCTGCTTCAGTACGCTCTCAATACACTCCACCAGGAAATCTTCCCCGTTGTAAACGGGTGTCACTACGCTAACCAGTGGATTGGTGCCGGTACTCATTGTCTCGCCTCCTGCATTCACTCACCGAGTTTATGATTGCTTACCTACGTACCTTCGAAAGAAAAGGTCCTACGGTTTGACCAACGGCCAGTTGCGATCCTGTTCGGAGACTGCGACTGCCAGCAGCGGCCACTGAATGCCAAACGCCGGATCGTCAAACCGTACGCCCCGTGCTGCGCTTGGGGTGTAGACCTCCGAGGCCATGTAGTGCATCTCCGTGGCATCTTCCATGGTCTGGTATCCGTGCGCGCAACCCTCAGGGACATACAGCATTCGGCCATTCTCCGCGGTCAACTCCAGTCCGTACCATTTCCGATACGAGGGAGATTCCGGCCGAAGGTCAAGCACTACATCGAACATCGCTCCCCGGGTGCAGCGGACCAGTTTGGCCTCAAGCGCGGGCGCTTCCTGAAAATGCATTCCACGGACCGTGCCCTTACGCACGCTAAATCCCATATTCGCCTGGACCGGCACAAAATGGATCCCGTTCTCCTCGAATTCTTGGGCACACCACGCTCGCATGAAGCGTCCGCGATCATCCTTGTGGGGCGCAGGATCGATCACCTTTGCTCCGACGACCTTGGTCTCCGCGAAACGCATGCAGTCACTATCCTCTGTGGCGAAATCTGACTCTTTGTTTAATGCTTGCCTGACGACACAGTTGTCGTCTCCGCCGCCGAACCGGTATCGGAAACACCGGTGTCATTCTTCTCAACCTTCTCAACCCGCTCCAGCCAAATCTCCCGCCAGTAGGGATACATCGCCTTGGGGCAGAGCATGCGGCACGAGCTATATCGAGCCTGACACACCACCGAATCCAGGATGATGCAGGGAGTCTTCATCTCCACCATCTTTGCGGTCTTCTCATCGATAAGTTTGGTGACGCGCTTCAGCACCCGATACGTTCCACCGCAGTATGGCACCAGTTCTGCGTCCCAGTACATTCCTCGATTGCGGTTGCTTCTGTCGACGCATTTCAGGATCTCCTCGTGCGACTTCACGCGGACCAGTTCACCCGGTTGCAGGTTCAGGGGCCCCGTCGGTGTCGGCTTGCCCTCGGGGAT
>JADGNQ010000418.1 GCA_017883385.1 Candidatus Sulfotelmatobacter sp. | reverse complement strand
CATGCTGGCGCAGTTTCCGTTCCAGATTCGGGGCTTTCACTCCGACAACGGCAGCGAGTACATCAATCACCTGGTGGCCGAGTTGCTGCACAAGCTCCTCATCGAGCAAACCAAATCGCGGCCGCGGCACTCCAACGACAACGGACTGGCGGAGAGCAAGAATGCCGCCGTGGTGCGGAAGCACATGGGGTACGCGCACATTACCGCGCCGCATGCGGCGGTGATCGCAGCCTTCTTCCAAGAGCACCTCAACCCGTACTTGAACTTTCATCGGCCGTGCGGGGTGCCGGAGTTGGTGGTGAACGCCAAGGGCAAGGAGAAACGGCGGTACCGCTGGTATGCGACGCCGTGGGAGATCCTGCGGCAGTTGCCGGACGTGGCTCGCCACTTCAAGGCTGCGGTGACCATTGCGATGCTGGATCAACAGGCGCAGGCCAAGAGCGATACCCAGGCGGCGGAAGAGATGCAGGAAGCGAAATGCAAACTATTCGATAGCTTCCAAGAAAGGAGCCAGGCAGCGCGCCTCCCGTTGGTCGGCAACGTCAGCGCGATCCTGCGAACCAAAACCAAAACATCCTTTGAAGGAAAACCAAAGCAGTCGGGGAGCACAGACCGCCTCCCGTTGGTCGGCCTCGGAATTCTAAAACCCAATCAACAAAGGAGACCTTAGCGGCGGGTCGCTTCGCTCCCGGCCCCAGGCTCATCCTTCAATGAGAAAATGCTGCTGCTGCAGTCCGGTAGCTGCAGTCCGGTTGGTAGCATACCCTTATGCAATCATGAGCTGATGGAAAGTTTTCGACTTCTCGGCGCAGGCCTCCCACGGCGTTACGCCGGCGCCCATGTCAGGACCGCCGCTCGGGCGGCGGCGCAGGTTTGGTTCCTTCTGTCTGTCCTGATGCTCTGCCATGGCCAATGCCTGGGTTCGCCGAACCGAGTGGCTGGCGCCCAGGGGCACTTGATCGACAACTATCTTCAGCGGCTGTCAGCCTTTGGTTATTCGGGCGCAGTCCTGGTGTCGGTCAATAACGAAATCATTCTCCGAAAAGGCTACGGCCTTGCAGATCGCGACAAGCGCATTCCCATCGGAACGGATACCCGGTTCGACGTCGGTTCGCTCGCCAAGAACTTCACCGCGGCGGCGATTCTGCGGCTCGAAGCCGACGGGAAGCTGCGCGTTGAGGATCCAATCTCCAGGTTTCTGCGAGACGCGCCGGAGGACAAGCGGTCCATTTCCATCCATCAACTCCTGACGCACACCGCCGGAGTGTCTGGTCCGGAATATGGCTACCGGGCGGTCACCAGGGACGAAGCCATCCGCGGCATTCTCTCGACGCCCCTCCGGTTCGCTCCAGGCTCGGAATGGGCCTACTCCAACGCAGGCTTCGTCCTTCTTGCCGCGGTCATCGAGTTCGCCAGTGGCGAGTCGTATCAGCAGTACATGATCCGACACGTCTTTCGCCCGGCAGGACTGTCGTCGACCGGATTCTGGGGCACGAAACTGCCCCATGGCCCCTCTCGCTTGATCGCCAGGGGTTACGACGAGCTCGGCGTCGCGGCGGATCTCGAGAAGCTTTCCGCCGATACCTGGAACGACATCGGAAGCGGTCAGATTGTATCGACCGTCGACGACCTGTATCGATGGCAGCAAGGTCTCGAACACAATCGAGTCATACCAGCCGGCGAACTGAAGAAGATGATTACCCCGGTGATGAAGGTATCCCCCTCCGAGAGCTATTACACGAACAGCTACGGCTACGGGCTCTGGGCGCAAACGCTGCCGGATGGAACACACCGCTTCCAGCACGGTGGCGACTTCCTTGGATTCAGCTCTCAAATGACCTGGCTTCCCGAGCGCAAGACGATCGTCACGGCGCTTTGCAACGTGCGTAACGATCTATACCCGGTTCATCGCCGTGCCGATCGGGCTATCCCCGACCTGCTGGCTGGCGCGAAAGTGCCGGAGCCACCGGATTACATCAGGCTCCTCGCATCTGAACTGAATCGATTCGCAGGAACGTATACATTGCCCGGCGGCGGTCAATTGACGATTTACCAAAGTCCGGAAGGCCTTGCCATCGGAGCAGACGGTCAGGATGCAACGGTACTGCTCGATGGCAACTTTGACCAGGCAGAGCGGCTCGCCGCCACGGGCGAAGCCACCGGTAAACTGGTGACCGCTCTTTTGCGTGGCGACCGTTCCGGTCTGGCGGCCGTTGGACTGGGCGAACCCGACGCCGAACGTGACATCCGTCGCGAGATGGATTCACTGGGCGATGGCCGCGGAGCCTTCCAGAAAGTGGGCGTTGTCGGCACCTTTATCGGGGGTCTACTGGGGAAATTCGACGACGCCATCGTAAAGGTGCAGTTTGAAAAAGGGTCCGCATACTACAAAGTGCAATGGGACGGCAGGAATGTTGTGGCCACCAATGTGAATTGCTCTCATCTGGCCGCATCCACGCTGATTCAGCCAAAGTCGCTGCACGAACTTGTAGGATGGAATATCATTACGCTCAAGCAATTCACTTTGCAGTTCAGCCCGACTTTCGGGTCGGTAACCGTCTTGTCGGGCGATCGCCGGGCCGTCGCGGAACGCCTGCGGCCACGAAGCTGAACCGACCCAACCACGAGAATCGTCGCGAAATCCTTTTCGCACCACCAGGATCCCGCCAGGCCCGGCTTCGGGAGCGGTGCCCATTGGTCCCAACAGCACGCGGCGCCAATCAGTTGGCTGGTTTGTCGCGAAACCGTGGATCGACGCGCGGCCTGACGTCGAACTCGCAGATGAGCATCGGGCGTTTCTCGTCAAGTCTTTTGAAAGCAAAACGAGCGAAAC
>JADGNQ010000417.1 GCA_017883385.1 Candidatus Sulfotelmatobacter sp. | reverse complement strand
ACGTCGAAGCGAGGCTGCGGACGATCGCTGGCGGTCAGGTAGACGACCGGGAGTGCGGGAGCGCTGGGCAGTTTCAGTTCTTGCGGCTCGCTGCGATATCCGTTCCAGGCAGCGATGATTTCCTCCGGCTTGGCCTTGGTCTTCAGGCGGATGGAAATCGATTCAATGTGTCCGTCTTCGACGGGGACGCGGTTGCACTGCGCGCTCATGGCGAATGAACCGGGAATGACTTTCGAGCCGTTGAGTTGGCCGAGGAGTTTCTTCGTTTCCTCCTCCATCTTTTCTTCTTCATTGCGGATGTAGGGAATTACGTTGCCCAGGATGTCGAGCGAGGCGACGCCGGGATACCCCGCGCCACTGACCGCCTGCATGGTGACGGCCATGACGGTTTCGAGACCGAACTTCTGGTGGAGAGGCGCGAGAGCGAGGACGAGGCCGATAGCCGAACAGTTGGGGTTGGTTACAACAAAGCCGCCGGATTTTTTCCGCCACGCCTGCACGTCGATGAGCTTGATGTGTCCGCCGTTGACTTCGGGAATGACCAGCGGGACATCTTCTTGCATGCGCAGCGCGCTGGAGTTCGAGACCACGGCGCAGCCTGCGTCGGCGAAGCGGGGCTCGAGTTCAGCGGCGATGGAGGCATCGAGAGCGGCGAAGATGACCTTGGGTGCGCCGTCGGGTGTGGCGGGAGAGACTTGCATTCCGGCCACCGCGGCTGGAATGGGAGTCTTGAGGCGCCAGCGCGCAGCTTCGGCGTAGGCCTTGCCTTCAGAGCGGTCGGAAGCGGCCAGCCAGGCCACTTCGAACCAGGGATGGTGCTCCAGCATCTGTATGAATCTTTGCCCGACAACGCCGGTAGCGCCCAGAATGCCAATAGGAATTTTGCGATTCATAAGGGTACTTGGAATTCTATAACAGCCGGGGGAAAGCGGATTCCTCCGGCCCTCGCCTTCGCGCGCGGAGCGGAGTGAGAAGAATAGCTTCCAATGCGAAGCCGGGAGTCCGCAAGTAGCGAAAGGAGGACAACTTCCGCAAGGATTTCGGCGCGGCTTCGCCCGGGGTCACTACAGGAATTGCCCCAACCGCCGATAGGAGAAAGTTGGAGGGACTCTTATGCCGGAATTACGCCAGAACTTCTTCACCAAGGAGTGGGTCATCATCGCGACGGAACGGGCCAAACGGCCGGAGGAATTGGCGACGCATCGCGCGGTGGAGCCGATACCCGAGTTTGTAGAAACCTGTCCGTTTGTCCCGGCAATGAGAGCAAGACACCGCCGGAGGTGTTGCGGTTTCCTGCGGCCAGCGACCCTTGGGCAGTACGCGTGATTCCCAACAAGTTTGCCGCGTTGTCGAGCGATGTGCAGCCGACGCGCAGCCTGCAACACCTGCGGCGGCGCATTGATGGCTTCGGGTTTCACGAAGTCATCATCGATAGTCCGGACCACTCCCGCTACATGGGGCTGTTGTCGGATGCGCATGTGGCCAGCATCCTGCGCGTGTACAAGGAGCGCTACAACGCGTTGAGCCTGGACCATCGGGTGAACCACATCACGATTTTCAAAAACCACGGGACGGATGCGGGCGCCAGCCTGCAACATCCGCACTCGCAGCTGATTGCGACGCCGGTGATCCCGAGCCAGGTGCGGCACCGCTTGTTCGAGGTTCTGCGCCACTATGACGACGCCGGGGAATGCATGTTCTGCCACATGGTGGAGCGCGAGGTGGAAGATCAGACGCGAGTGGTGCTGAAGAGCGAGCGCTTCGTGGCCATGGAAGTGTTCGCCTCGGCCACGCCGTTTGCGACGCACATTTTTCCGCTGCGCCACATGGCGAGCTTCGGCGACATCTCCGAAATGGAAGTCGTCGACCTGGCGCGCGTACTGCGGACTTTGCTGGCGAAGATCTACGTGGGCCTGGGGAATCCGGACCTGAACTTCACTGTGCGCAGCGGTCCGGCGGAATATGCCGGGGCGCGGCACTTCCACTGGTATGTCAGCGTGATCCCGCGGCTAACGCGCGTAGCCGGCTTTGAGTTGGGGTCGGGAATGTTCATCAACACGGTTCTGCCGGAAGCCGCGGCGGAGTTCTTGCGCAAGGTCGCGGTGGATAAGGTGGCGGGAGCGGCGGCAGGGCAGTAGGGGAGAAATGGCTAGTCGGCTGTGGGAAACGTCCCAATTTCAGTGCGCCGGGCTAAACCGGCATGAAGCAGAGAATGGAAAATTCTTACGAGTAAGGAGTAGCGATCCGCTCGGCCCCGAGTTTTGCGTTGGGTACCGCGAGGTGCACGGCGAAGCGTAAACAGGGGAATAGGCGGGGTGGGCTATGGAGCTCCGAAAAGATGCAACCCGGACGCCGACGTCCTTGAAATGCGCGGAAGGCAACATGAGTCGGAACGATAGCGCGAGTTCCGGGTCAGTCCGGCGTAGTCGAAGACCCCAGACACGCCTAGAAACTTCATGCACGAGAACCGGGAGACCTCGGAGACACCTGCGGCTCAACCAGGCTGCAGGACGGCGGGCGAAGGCTCAGGCCACACGGCCCGCGTGTACGTTTGCGAGGAGTCACACTGCGGCGTAGTACCTATGAACCATTCGAACAAAGACAAGCAGTCGTCGGCGGAGAGTGGGGAGGGAAGGCTGCGGATCAAGGAGAACACTTTTCCATTTGACACGTACCCGACTCAGTGCGGGTCTGCGCGTGTCCCACGGGTGGGCGGGTGTGCGGACAAGCTGGCCGCTTGGCCGTTATTCATCCGAGATAAGAACCGGATGCGCTAATGAGCGCCCGTCCGGGTCTGTGCGGGGGGCACTCAGCAACGAGTGTCCCTACCGCGATC
>JADGNQ010000416.1 GCA_017883385.1 Candidatus Sulfotelmatobacter sp. | reverse complement strand
CGCGGGTCTGCACGGCCTCGGATGCGGACCGGTTCCTGCAGTTGTTCATCAGCCGGATCAAAGGGAAATAATCACGTAGCCCCGGACGCATTCGTCCGGAAGGCTACCGAGGGATGCTGGCGAGGGGATGGCGGACGAAGGCGTCCGCCGCTACGTGAGCGGGTCTCGACTATCCGTTCGCTCGCGCAACCAGCAAAATTGCCAGCCCATAGAAGACGAACATCAGAGTGATAAAGACTTTTGCGCGCGGGCCCGCCCCTGCAAATTCCTTCCAAACGAGAATCCCCCACAGGGCGCCGACCATCGGTGCCGATTGCCCGATGGCGTACGAAATCGCGAAAGTGGTTGCCTTCCCCGCCACGACGTTGAACACCGTACCCGTGCCCCAGATCGCTCCGCCTAGCAGGCCCAGTAGATGTCCCGAGGGCGGCCCGCTAAAAAA
This sequence comes from Candidatus Sulfotelmatobacter sp., assembly GCA_017883385.1. GTDB lineage: Bacteria > Acidobacteriota > Terriglobia > Terriglobales > Acidobacteriaceae > Sulfotelmatobacter. The sequence continues at coordinate 2,396 of JADGNQ010000416.1, read as the reverse complement.
ACCGCTAAAGCTCACCGGCTCGCCGACGAGCGGCCTCTTCATAAAGTAAATATTCCAGATGAAACACGAGAGCAGCGCGCCTAGGGTGAGAAATACGACGGAACTGTACGGCGTCAGCGCGTTTCCGCGGGTCGCGCCGTAGGATGTAAACGGACTCCACAACCCCATGAGCACACCGGAAACAACGCAGACTATGATGCTCTTGCGCGAGGCCGTGCGTCCCGCTCCCAAACTGCCAAACGCCTTGCCGTCGAGCACTACGGCAATGAAGGCGCAGGTCACACCCGCCACCAGAAACAAAAAGTTGCCTTTCGGCTGCAAGACGTAGTTCAGCAACACGCCCACTACGAGTGCGATTCCAATCGAGACCGGGAAGGCGACCGCGAGGCCGGCCATGTCGATGGCCGCAACGAGTAGGAGATTCGCCAGATTGAAAATCGCTCCGCCAACAAGCGTGGAAACAATATTCGAAGTGTCGGCGAACCGAACGTTGTTCAGAAAGCTGGAGGAATCGTGGCCCGTGCTGCCCATGGTGAAGGCAAGAATTAGGGAAATCAGAAAAATGCCGATTGCATAATCCCAGTAGAAGAGTTCGAAACGATAGTTCTTAACGCCCTTGTAAGTATTGGCCCAGGAACCCCAGCAGATGGCGCTGGTGATCATCATCAACAGCGCGACAGTCAGACTTGGCGGCGTGAACATCGTGGTCTCCCTTGGAAAACGAGTAACTGTACTCTTCTTTGCCGCGAGTCACAAGTGAGAGATGGTTTGATGTGACGACGGCCTCGTGAGCGGTTTCTCCATCGTCTGCTATGCTAACGCCCGTGCCTCGCACGTTTTTGATTGATACCGATACAGCTTCGGATGACGCGGTCGCGCTGATCATGGCTTTGCGCGCGCCGGACGTTCGCGTCGCTGCGATCACCGTAGTGGCCGGCAACGTGGAAGTGCAACAGGCGACGCGCAATGCTCTGTACACGGTGGAGCTTTGCGGGGCGAGCGTTCCGGTATACGCGGGTGCGGAAAGACCTTTGCTCCGTACGTACGAGAACGCGACCTGGTTTCATGGGCGCGATGGACTGGGCGACCACAACTATCCAGCACCGCGACAAGCAGCGGAGAATCTGCATGCGGTCGATACCATCATCGAAACGATCGAGGCGAATCCCGGACTGGTGCTCGTTACCTTGGGACCGCTGACCAACGTTGCCCTGGCCGTGTCGAAGAGACCCGGGATCGCAGCCAAGGTCGGCCGCTGCGTGGTGATGGGAGGTGCTCCGTGCTGTGAAGGCAACGTGACTCCGGCTGCAGAATACAACATCTGGGTCGACCCGGAAGCTGCGCGCATCGTGATTGGTAGCGGGCTTCCGGTGGAATTGATCGGGTGGCAGCTATGCCGCGGCGAGGCCGTGGTTGGCGAGAGCGAAATCGCGCACATTCAGGGATTCAACACGAAGCTTGCCCATTTTGCCGTCGAGTGCAACAGTCACGCGCGTGCGGCTTACAAGATTCAGACGGGCGAGGACGGAATATCGCTGCCCGATCCGGTGGCGATGTGCGTTGCGTTGGACCCCACGGTGGGAACGGACTGGAGCGAGCACTACATCGATGTGGAAACCCAGAGCGAGTTAACGCGCGGGATGACCGTCGTGGATCGCTTGAATGTCGCGGGTGATCAGCGAAACCGCGCGGTGTGGGCTCCGGCGCTCAACGGACGGAAAGCCAAAGTTTGCTGGAGCATTGATAACCGGCGCTGGAAAGAAGCGCTGTACGCAGCTCTGCGCTAGATCGTTCTAGCCGTTCACTTGCGCATACGTTGAGCGCCGCAGGAATTCTCCCTGTCCCGCGCGTCCCAGGAACTTTTCTCCCTCAATGACAATCTGCCCCCGAGAAAGAACCACATCCGGCATACCGGTGACTTGGATGCCCTCGAACATGGAGTAGTCGACGCGCATGTGATGCGTCTTGGCGCTAATGGTGTGCTTGCGTTTGGGATCGAAAATCACAAGGTCGGCATCGCTACCGACGGCGATCGTCCCTTTGCGCGGATACAGACCGAACAGCTTGGCCGGAGTCGTCGACACAAGTTCCACAAAACGATTGGCACTGAACCGTCCGCTGGCGACGCCGCCCGAGTAGATCAGGCTCATACGGTGCTCCACGCCCGGACCTCCGTTAGGAATCTTCGTGAAATCGTCGCGGCCCATTTCTTTTTGTTCCTTGAAACAGAACGGGCAATGGTCAGTCGAGACCACCTGCAGATGATCGCGCTTCAGGCCATTCCAGAGTTTTTCCTGGTGCCACTTCTCGCGCAGCGGCGGAGTGAAAACGTACTTTGCGCCTTCAAACCCCGGCGCATCCATGTTCTCGAGCGAGAGATACAGGTACTGGGGACA
>JADGNQ010000415.1 GCA_017883385.1 Candidatus Sulfotelmatobacter sp. | reverse complement strand
GCGGCATTCAGCTTGCTCAGATCGTCGTGGCGCACGAGCGCATGTTCGTAGGTGAGTAGTCCGGCAACCAGAATAACTCCCAGAATCGCCAGCTTGCCGAGACCGAACGCAACGATCAAAGCGACTAGCAATCCCAGCATCACGATGTGGAACGTCCGGGCAACCCACAACGCGCCGCGAATACCGATGTGACGTGGCAGAGAATGCAGGCCGTGGTTCCGGTCGAATTCGTAGTCCTGGCAAGCGTAGATCACGTCAAACCCACCCACCCAGAAAGTCACCGCGGCGGTCAGAAGAAGGATGCGCGGATCGAGCGAGCCGCGAACCGCGATCCACGCTGCGGCGGGCGCGATACCCAGCGCTAGTCCGAGGAAGAGATGCGAGAAGCGCGTGAAGCGCTTGGAATAGGAGTAGAGCAGCACAATCGCCAGCGCTACCGGAGACAACACCAGGGTCAGACGATTCAACCGCGAAGCCGCCAGAACGAAAATTCCGCCCGAGACAATTACGAACGTGCTGACAAAAGCCGGCGTCAATAGGCCCGTCGGCAAGGCGCGGATGCTGGTGCGGGGATTGGCCGCGTCAATCGTGGCGTCGGCCAGGCGGTTGAAGGCCATCGCCGCCGATCGCGCGGAAATCATGGCGACAATAATCCATGCCAGTTGATGCCAGGCGGGCAGCCCGCCCGCAGCCAACATGGCGCCGCAGAGCGCAAACGGGAGCGCGAAGACAGAGTGCTCCCACTTGATCATCTCCAGCGTGATCTTGAGATTTTGCAGCTGCCCCACAGATCATTGTAAAGCTACCGGCTGCCGGTCAGCAGCTCCGGCGACCCCAGCCGTTGCGCCAGACCCGATTTTCTTGTCAAGCCCTCAAGACGTCCCGTTTTGCTGCATCCTTCTGATTGCATGACAAATATATTTGTCGAGAAGTTGGCGGGATTACCCCCTGCAACTTGCTATTCTGAAAATAGGGACCACAGATGGAGCGATCACCGCCCGTCCTAGGCAGAACCGGGTGGCGCCTGAAGAGGACCAGCCTTAGGGAGCTCGGCTTCTTACATCCTGCGCGGGAATCCTGCCCTTTCGAGGCTTGCGGGATACGGTTCCTCTGGATCGATCCAGAGCATGCCCCGCCGCTGTACCTCCCGGGTGCGGAGAAGGACTCTGGCATCGGCCCAAGGGAAGACCCCAGCGCAAGGAAGTGATCACTTCCACAAATATTGTGGAGAGAAAAAGAGAGAGAAAGAGGCGGCTATCGAATAGCCCGCCGCCCTACAAAGGCACAGCACCTTCAATCAGAGGCACAAAGCGACAGCCTTCCAGTTCCCGGACCTCAACCCCTCCCCCCACTCTCCGGATCAACTGCAGTTGCTGGCTTGCGGAAAACCCAACTGGCGCCACCAGTCGTCCGCCTTCCCGTAACTGCACGAGCAATGCGGGCGGCATGGCCGGAGTCGCGGCCGAGACCAGGATGGCGTCGAACGGAGCAGATTCAGGAAAGCCCTGGCTGCCGTCGGCCACCTTGATCGTCACGTTGGAATAGCCGAGCCGATCGAGCGCGGATTTCGCAAAGTCAGCCAGTTCCGGGTGACGTTCGACGGAGTAGACCTCGGCGCACAAACGCGAGAGCAAGGCCGTCGCATATCCCGATCCGGTTCCGACTTCGAGTGCCCGATCGGTAGGCTGCAGAGCGAGGTGTTGAAGCATCACGGCAACGATGTACGGCTGGGAGATCGTTTGGTCGGAGCCGATCGGAAGTGGGTGGTCTTCGTAGGCCTCGGCCTGGAACTCCTCGGAGACAAATTCATGACGGGGCACTGCGAACATGGCACCGAGCACGCGCTGATCGCGGATGCCGCGTTCTTCCAGTTGAGTGCGCACCATCGTGGCGCGTTGGGCTAGGAATGCGTCGGGATGGAGAGGAGCGGCCACGGTGGCTGTCAAGAACCTCAAACACAGGGAGCACGGAGGAACATGGGGGAAACCGACTAGCAAAGAAGTCCCCCGTGTTCCTCTGTGTCCCACGTGGTAAATGCCTTTTGCCGACTCAGCCTCGGATACATCGCGCCTTATGCGTAGTCGGCTGATTTGCTCATCGCCAGGTGCGGGCACTCAGTATGGTCCGATAATCCCCCCGATGTTGCGCGAAGCAGGGGGCTCGGGCCGCACCGTGCGCCTCTTCGCTTCCATCATGTCGAGATACTTGAAGGCGGTTCCGGTGTTAAACAGCACCACTTTGTCTTCGGCGCGAAAGAATCCGGACGCGCGCAGTTTTTGATAGGCCACCAGTGCGGCGGCGCCTTCCGGGGCGGCGAAGACGCCTTCGACGCTTGCCCAATGACGGACAGCATCCATGATTTCGTCGTCCGTCGCGGCGACAGCCGTGCCCTTGCTCTTTTTCAGAATGTCGAGAATCAAATAGTCGCCGTAAGCCTTCGGCACGCGCAGGCCCGATGCGAAAGTCTCCGCGCCAGTCCACATTTCGGAACTGGTTTTCCCTTCCTCCCACGCCTTCACGATGGGCGCGCAGCCCGAGGCCTGCACCGTCACCATCTTCGGGCGTTCCGAGCCAATCCATCCCAACTGTTCCATTTCTTCAAAGGCCTTCCACATGCCGATCATGCCGACTCCGCCACCGGTGGGATAAATGATCCCGTGCGGCAGCTTCCATTCCAACTGTTCGGCAACTTCATAGCCCATCGTCTTCTTGCCTTCCACGCGAAACGGCTCTTTCAGCGTGGAGACGTCGAACCATCCTTCTTTCTCTTTGCGCTCGGCGACCATGCGGCCGCAATCGCTGATGAGTCCGTCCACCAGCGTGACGTGCGCGCCGTAGTA
>JADGNQ010000197.1 GCA_017883385.1 Candidatus Sulfotelmatobacter sp. | reverse complement strand
CCTTTGACCCCGTAGGTGTGGCATTCGTGGTTGGATCAATCTCCGCGCCCGGAATGGTGGAGTCAATGGAACATCACCTGCCCAAAGACGCTCCGCTGCGGGCTCTGTTCCTCGGGCAAGGTCCTGGTGACAACCGTCCGCAACCAACTATTAATATGCTAGTGCGTCACGGTGTTCGGTCATGCCTGGAATATGCGAGGAGTGGTGACGTGCACAAGTCACGCCAGCTTTCCAACCGAGATTTGTCACCGCACGTGTCTTTTGTTGACATGGGCGGCCATGGGTATTCGGTAGTGCACGCAGCAGGGGACCGGCTAGAGACGGACTTCATCTGCCTGCCGCGTCCCATCGTTCGCCAGGACCAGCCGGATGGCGGACCTATTCTCTATCGGGTCCGACACGCTGCAAGGCTCTGGCGCAAGCACGAACGTCCGAATCTCGAGCAGAAGGTGATAGAAGGCAATCCGGCGTTTTCGATTTAGGAATCGGGCGGGTGGCCACCCGCGGTACGCGCCTATCGAAACAAACAGTCCGGAAGTCTTTGCTTAACCGGGCAAACCTAGCAAGTTGATTAGGGTTCCTCCCATAATCCGGTTCCGTGTAGGCTCCGGAACCTCACACGCATCAAACAGTGCGTGATATTGCTTTACAACGTTCTCGATGCCTTCCAAACTGGTGTCCGATCCGAACACAAGCTTGACGAACGCGTTCGGATCGTTGTCCGGAGTTTTCACTACAGAATCGCCTTCGCCGGTCCACCAGAAAATGTCCCGGAACGTTGACAACCGCCGCTGCATCTTCGTCAAACTCGAGCCGCTAAGATCAAAGAACATGTTCGAATTCCACCGCGCGATCTCGGCGGCCCATTGATACTCCGGGTTGCCGCAATGGGCTCCAAGCACTGTTATCTTCGGGAATCGACGTGCAATCTCTTCCAGATGAATCGGCCTCATCCGCCCGGACGCCACATCTTCGGGTTCGTTAAATTTTGCTCTCAGTACTATGCCTGTATGAAACAGCACCACCCACCCGTACTCGTTGGCTCGTTCGTAAACCGGGAAATAACTCGGATCGATGTATGGTTTCTTCACGAACTCCAGTTCGCCAAGCCCGCGAAATCCCATGCTGTGCAATTCTTCAACTTGCTGGACCACATCTGGAGCGTCCAAATCCACATACCCAAACGGGACGATCCTGGTCGGATGCTGTTTTGCCGCTTCGGCGACTACCTTTCGATTCTCAAACGGAGTTAACATCAGGGCGGTTAGGTTCAGCCGCTCCGACACCTTCAGGAAGTCTTCAATGTAATTTGGTTTTTTCGCATCGAAATGCACATGCATGTCTACGATGCGCCCTTTGCCACTGGAAGCGGGTACGCCGTCCGATGAACTGTTTTTCAGGGATGACGCGTACGCCCCAAAGCCCCGTGCACTGGATAGCAGAGTGGTTGCGCCAGCCGCGCCCAGGAATTTTCGACGCGAGAATTGGTTAAACATTTTGTTCATCATGGTGTTGCTCCGTGACTGCGCAATCGGCACTGGCCCGCGCTTTCGCGCGATTTCGAGGCCCAAAGAAATTTAACAGATCGGCTTAAGCGCGACTTGCAGTTGCCGATTGCTCGCGGCGGTGGTTGCTAATGGTGTTGAATTGGCAGAATGCTGCCGGCTGGAGAAGAAACGTTATCCGGGTAGAGTGTGGGGTTTCTGCGCTCGTTCACGCAACTCCTGGCGCGACTGCCTCTCGTTTTGCTGGCAGAAGCACTAACAGGACGACTCCGATCACAAGGAATATGATCACATCAGTAAAGTTCCTGTGGACGCCGTGATTCCATGCTTCCACGGTTTGAATAGCCATCACCGTGCCATGGGAGATGTTCCACCAAGCTGCTAGAGCAATCATCGAGCGGTGCTCAGATGGTCTTCTTACGGCCATGAGTAGAAAAACCCCGACCCGAATAAAAAAGCTCAGAAACATCGGTTCGGTCTCGTTCTTCTGCACCAAAAGCCAGCTGGAATGCCGCAGATCCGTATATAGAAAATAAATGATCGCCAGATTCAACAGTCCCACGATCACCAGGACGATCTGTGTTAGGCGTCTTCTTTTCATGTTGACCTCATTTTGGGCCGATTATGTTGCGAGCGCAGCAGCTGCTCACCAGAGGCTTCACAAACTAGCACAGAGGGAAGCAAAACGAAATCTGCAATGACGCTGCGGCCACGCCGAAAAGAATGACACGTCGGATGGTTGCCGTCACGGCCGGGCGTTCCCTGGTGAGCAGAAACCGGTGCTCATCTTTGAGGCGCTGCAGCCCGCTCCGCGTTATGTAGTTCTTGACTGGCGTCGCGGGCTCGTCCGGTTTTGGTTTTCTCGTAAACCCTTTTCGCATGTCGTAGTCTTTCCAGGGAGTATCCAGTGGAGTGTACCCAATAGAAGCGGAGGAACGCTGCGGCCCAGACTGATGTTTTTCACGTTTTCCGCTAACGCGGGACACAGCCGGCACGTATATCCCCACATTTCTGCGGGACGGCGGGGCGGAGTGTTCCTGCAGGAACACAATGTCATGACGGAATAGGGCAGACGATATCGTCATGACAGCTAACCCAAAGAAAATACGCCAGGGAACGCCAAGTCGTCCCCTATTCGGTGCCAGGTTTCCAAGGGCAGGGCGCAGACTATTTGGCGTGGGCATCGAACAGGCCGGGGCCGACCGGCGGGTGATCCATCTTTAGCATTGCATCATTCCCACGGAGGGTGCCCCATCCTTGCGTTTTTTGCGAGGGTGGGCGGCGATGCTGCCGGCGCAACTTGTGTCCGTTCTACGCTACCCGTCGTGTATGCCGTCGTCGCAGGTGAAAGTCTTTTCACACATTACTAACTGATGAAATAAGAGTAGAATCCTCGACGTTCTGAGATGGTGAGAAAGTTTTGGTTCTTTTAACTCGATGGCGCAAATTTATTTTCCAAATCGGCAGTCAGGTCCAGGTCCCCGTTTTCGTCTGGTTTCTTCCAGGCTTCTGGTGCGAGAGCAAGTCGCGCAGTTATGGGAGTCGAACAACATGTTCTCTCTACTCCGATTGGCATCAGTGAGTACAGTAGCTCGACGTCCGTTACTGTTACTGAAGATCGCGCTGATGGTGTGTACAGCGGCAATAAGTTCCTCGGCATTCGCCGGTACGACGACAACAACCTCGCTTGCGGTAACTTCAAGCGGCGTTGTGGTGACTTCTGTGAAGGCAGGCGGCCTTGTGACGCTGACCGCTACTGTCGATGCGGGAACCACGGCAGTGAAACAGGGCCAGGTGAATTTCTGCGATGCCAAGGCGGCATATTGCACGGACATTCACATTCTCGCCACCGCGCAACTGACGGGTTCTGGCGCCACTTACAAGTTTCGCCCGGGGATCGGCAGCCACAGGTATAAGGCCGTGTTTGTCGGCACCAATTCGTATGCCGGCAGTGTTTCGAGCGCGTCGCCGCTGACAGTGACCGGAACTGTTGGGCCATTTGCGACAGCCACCTCGATTGCGGAAACGGGGGCTTGGGGGGATTACACGCTGACTGGAACCGTGACGGAGGCGGGAGGAACAGCTGCGCCCACTGGAACCGTTTCATTTGTTGATGCCAGCAACGGGAATTCAGTCCTGGCGACTGGATCGTTGGGAGCGGCTGTGGCCGGGGTCGGCTGGCCAAACCCTGGATCGCTGACGAGCACAAACACAGAGGGCACCTATTTCGTGTTGGTGGTGGACCTTAACGGAGATGGCATTCCCGATGTGGTGCTAGAGTCCAATCCGGTGTCGATCTACCTGGGCAACAAGAATGGGACCTATACCGAAGCGGCGGCGCCTTCCATTCAGGGACCTACAAGCTATCCAATTGTCAGTGCCGACTTCAATGGGGACGGAATTCCGGATTTGGCCGTACCTTTGTATGGCTCGAACGAGATAGCGATCCTGCTGGGTAAAGGGGATGGCACGTTTGCAAAGCCGGTTATGGCCGTGGTACCAGGCTCCAATGTCAGTATCGACCAGATCGTGATCGCAGATTTCAATGGAGATGGAATTCCCGACCTGGCGGTTATCGACGGTGACAATTCGACCGTGGACATTCTCCTCGGCAATGGGAATGGGACTTTTACCCCAGAAGCGCCCCCCCCTATTTCCGGAATTCCATTGAACTTCGCCACGGGCGATTTCAACGGAGACGGCAAGACGGATTTGGCCGTCGCGGAGAACAACGGTACGATTGCCATTCTTCTGGGAAACGGGGATGGCACATTTGCGGCGTCGGGATCTGTGAATTCAGCAAGCAGCGGTTCACCCTCACCCATCGCCGTGGCTGACTTCAATGGCGATGGCAAGCTTGATATCGCTGTGGTGGCAGGCGCCTATACGAGTGCCAGTGAATCGGTGAGCGTACTAACGGGAAATGGGGATGGGACATTCAACTCACCATTTTCCAGTCCGAGCTCGGCATCAACCATCGTTACCTGGATCCAGGTGGCGGATTTCAACCAGGATGGCAGAGCGGATGTGGTTCTGGCTGATTCGACCGGCAGTGCGACGGTTTTTTTGAACAATGGCGCCGGCTCGCTCAACGAGAGTTTTCCAATGGTTTCGGGTCTCAGGGTTCCTTATTATCTCGAAGTTGGCGTGGGTGACCTCAACGGCGATGGATACCCGGACATCGTGGCCGGCGGCTATTACGAAAGCACCCAGGGGCTGTTCCTGACCGAGCCAACAGAGACGGCCAGCGCAAGCGCCAGTGCTCAAGTCAATGGCGTTGGCCGGCATCTGGCTCAGGCAAGTTTTCCCGCTGAGGGCAAATACGAATCCAGCATTTCCAACTCGATCCCGTTGTGGGGTCTTCTGCCCGCCACGTCGACCACATTCAGTGTGACATCGGGAGGGTCGACGGTCACGAGCGTGACCCCGGGAACCGCAGTGCTCCTTACCGCGCACGTGAGAGTCGGCACTACCCCGGTGACCGCCGGGCAGGTCAACTTCTGCGACGCCCCCGCACCACATTGCACCGATATACATGTTATTGGCTCGTCCGCGCTGAACAACTCCGGAACCGCGACCTTCAAGTTCATACCTGGGGCTGGCGCGCACAAGTACCAGGCGGAGTTCGTCGAGGACGGCTTTGGCCTGGCGAGTGCATCGAACATTGCATCGCTGAATGTAGGTCCCGCACCCAGCCCCGTCTACAGCGCTACGGCTGCCATCACATGGGATGGAACGCCGGGAGACTACAGCCTCACAGCCACCGTCATTGGATATGGCGGCCCGGCCTCGCCCACCGGAAGGGTTTCGTTCGTCGATACGAGCTTCGGCAATAACGTGCTCGCGACCGCTTCCCTCGGAGCTGGCATACGCGGCATCGGCTTCCTCGAATCTTTGTCTCCTTCGTTTGGATCCGATCCATTTAGAGAAGTCACAGCCGACTTCAACGGCGATGGAATACCCGACTTGGCAATTATCTCCACCGACAACTCCCTCGGAGGTGGTCCTTACACCGTCGCAGTTTTCCTCGGCAACGGAGACGGAACATTCCGGGCCGGACCGACGATTCAACCCTCCGACATGAGGATTTACCCATCCATGATTTCAGGGGACTTCAATGGTGACGGCAAGCCGGACCTGGCCATCTTAAGTTACGACGGCTCTACTACGAGCTACATCACGATTCTGTTGAATAACGGCGACGGGTCATTCAATGCGAAACCCACGGTGGTTGCCTACCACCAGGGGAGCACGGGCGGTGAGGTAATTCTGGGCACAATGGCAGCGGCGGACTTCAACGGCGATGGGAAGTTGGATCTGGCCGTTGTAGGCGACTATGTCTCATCCGGGGGGGTGACGATTCTCCTTGGAAACGGCGACGGAACGCTCGCGGCGGCGGGACCGAACCTCGACCCGACCGCGGATTTTGCTCTGATTGCAACCGGAGATTTCAATGGGGACGGCATCCAGGATTTTGTAACTCCGAATTACTTCGAATTCGGCGGCAGCCCAACCATCTTCCTCGGTAAAGGCGATGGGACGTTTACATACAAGAAAACATCGTTCACCCTGGATTACTTCCCCACTTCCGAAGTAGTCGGAGATTTCAATGGCGATGGCGTTCTCGATTTAGCGTTCTCAGACCTGAATGGCGTTGAAATCGCGTTAGGCAACGGCGATGGAACGTTTACCGAAACTCCGGCCAGCCCCATCGCAGTTCCCAGCGAACTCTATAGCCTGCAGATAGGGGACTTCAACCACGACGGCAAACTGGATCTGGCTGGATGGGACACCTATTTCGGTCAGATCGTTCTTCTCCTGGGCGCTGGGGACGGCACGTTTGCGGTAACGAAAACTACTCCCGGCGTGAGCCCTTCTACGTTCGGCATACATCAGATTGCAGCCGCCGACTTCAATGGGGACGGCGTGCCCGATCTGGCCATGTTGACCTACAGCGTCAACACAGCCTCGATCCTGCTGACGGTGCCGACCGAAACTGCGGCGGCGACAGTAAACGGCATCGCGCCGGCCGCCCTTGGAACGCATTACGTGGATGCAAGCTATGCGGGCGATAGGAACTACGGTGCACTTACTTCCGACACGATACCGCTCACCGGCGGTCTTGCGCCGCCCGGGGTCTCGCCGGCCTCCCTGAGTTTTGGCATTGAGGTGGTCGGCACGGCCAGCCCCGCCAGGACGGTGACGCTGAAAAACACAGGCACGGCCACGCTCGAGATCAGTAGCATCACGCCCAGCGGTGACTTCGCGATCTCCGCGAACACCTGTGGGGCCACGCTCGCTGGGAAGAAAAGCTGCAAGGTGAGCATTACCTTCACGCCGATGGCTTTGGGTAAGCAAACCGGGACGCTCACCTTTACCGACAACGCTGTTAATAGTCCGCAGACAGTACCGCTGGCGGGGACGGGCGTTGAACCTGCGACGTTGACGCCGGCCAGCGCTGTCTATGCGCCACAGAATGTCGGCACTACCAGTGCGGCGAAAACTTTTACGTTGACGAACAACCAACCCGTAGATCTGACTGGAATCGCAATCTCGACAACAGGCCATTTTGCGGTTTCGGCGACGACGTGCGAGACGAGCTTAAACGCCAAAGCGAATTGCACGATTAGCGTGACCTTTGGTCCGACGGTGACCGGAACACAGACGGGTCAGTTGATCGTCCAGGACAGCGCCAGCAATAACCCGCAAAAGTCGAATCTCGCGGGAACGGGGAAGTAAACCGCTCCTAAGAGGAAAATCATAGAAAACTCACCCAGCAGCAATGCGGGAGGCGGGTGGCCCATCTTTGCATTGCACCATTCCCACGGACGGGGCACCCGCATCTGTGGTGGCTTCTGCAGTTTGAAAGCCGGGCCACCCGCCCCGCCCACCCTTCGGTTTCCGGAACGGACCGCGTTGCGTTACGTTCAGATCTCGCGCATGACAATCATCAAAACTCCGACTTCTTATTTCGCCTGCACTAGCCCCGCAATAACCGCAGCAACTTTATCGAGTATCTGGTTCCAGCCCTCCATTTGACCGCTATTTTTCGCGCTCTCCATGGGTTCATTTCCAATGAAGGTGAGTTTCGTCTGGCCGTTTCC
>JADGNQ010000414.1 GCA_017883385.1 Candidatus Sulfotelmatobacter sp. | reverse complement strand
AACGGCCTCGACGTGGATGCCCCTACATCTTTTGCGGCGCGCCAGCCGTACGAGGCCGGTGTGCGTGACATACCAGCTACTGTTAATGAATTGGAGCTCGCCGTTGCTCAACGAGAAATGGTAATCCTTAGATAGAGTCTCCAGCGACTTAACCACGCGCGTGGGCAGCGTTCCGCCCAACAACTGGCGGGCAATTCGTAAGTTCTCTCGTAGCGGATGATTTGTCTTGAGTTTGCGACCGGCCATGAAGCCCCCTTGTGTACATCATAGTGATAACATACGATACCACTCGATTGCTCGAAATTCAACCGATTTTTTGGTTGTCCCTTGGTTTCTGGCGCAGCTATAGTCTTTGTCGTGACAACGAAGAAGGATTTCTTGGCATTCCGAGTTTCTCCCGATCTGAAGAACGAGATTCAGGAAATCGCGAACAGCGAAGCGAGGAGCATTTCGCAGGTTTGCGAACTGCTCCTGTCTGAGGGTGTGCAGGCCTACAAGAAGGAAGGGACCAAGTTCATCCAACGCCTAGTTGCCAAGCAGAAATCCAGGGTCAAAGACTCATGACGTCGCCCCGGGGCGGAACCGCATATCTTTTTCGGACACCAGAAGGCCGTCCCTTTCGCGCTATCAGCGTACCGTGCGAGCGCGCCTCAAACCTGCATCTAACGACCCTAGAAATTGATCTAACCCGAGCAGTCGGGAAATCTTGGTGGGACGAAAAACCATGCCAGGAAAGCTCTTCCGTATCTCTCCCCGAAAAATCGCAGCGAACCGCCAAAACGCTCTGAAATCCACTGGCCCCAAGACCCCTCAAGGCAAGGCGTACAGTCGAACGAATGCTCTCAAGCACGGACTGTTTGCAATGGACCTCTCTGTTTAGGAAACAACGAGAGGCGAAAACCCACAGCAATATCAAGAGCTCCAGAGCCTACTAGCGGCGGATCACCAGCCCATCGGTACTGCAGAACAGATTGGAAGTCGAACGAATCGCCGTCTGCTGGTCGAAGCTTGGGCGTGCAAGGAGGTACGAAAACGGTGAAATCCTTTTCGAACATGCCCGGATCGAGTCGCGGATGGCGGACCTAATTGAGCCCCAAGTCCTCATCATCAGAGTTACCGACATCGGAGTATCACGCTAGCCTTGATTTACTGAGGAGCCTTGAGGCGGGAATGGAGGCTACGGGGAAAATCTCGGACGAACTCGAAGCGAAAACGGTCACGGGTAATGCGAGGTTTCAGCTGGCGTGGGCCATCGTGGAAGAGCTGTCACAGAAACAACTCGATGAGTCTATGCGTCAGGCTTCAACCAAGAGCAGGCTCGAGCAAACCGGTCCCGATTGCAGCACGAAGTTCCTCCTCCAAAACACCAGAACTGCGATCTACATTATCGAGCGCAAACTTCAGTCGATGGTTGACGATAGCATGAAGGGCGCCTACGACATGGAGGCAGTACTAAAGCCAGAAGCCTCGGCAGACTCCTCCGTGCCGAGGCTGCCGCTGAGAGAAATCTCAGTCGCGCAATCGACCGGCTGGAGCGCCTGGAGCGTCGCCGCAAAGGGGAAGCGGTTCCTCCTCCAGTCAGCGTCCGCTTGGCACGATGAAGGAGCGGAAGTCGCGTAAGGGAGGTGTTTTGCAGAACGAAGCCAATATCTATCGTAGGATCAATACGTTACGATTTAGTGTTTCTGATGCCGAGGCTAGAAAGGGTAAGTCGCCAAGAGGGCACACTCAGATACAACTGGCAACGCTCAGATGCAAAAGCTTACAGTGGCACCTCGATCAGTGTCGGTCCCCTCGCTCTCAACCCCCCGCAGTGCCTCGCAAACTCCGCCAGTCCGAAGTGAACACGAAGCGCCGAGCACTCCCATGCCCATTGCTAAGTGCACCGCCTGTGAACGGCGGGGTAAGGAGGTAGCAGTCTCGTACACTATGCCGAATCTTTTATCTTGACAACGAGAACGGCTTGCCTAATACTCCCGTCAATTTACTTGTCCCTCCCGGCAAGAAAGCGACTGGGGGCCCTGCACGACCTTAGTTCGGGTTGAGGCTGGCCTACCGAGCGTTGTTTCCCATCTGTATTTTGCTCGATTACAACTCGTCTCGAAAGGAGCTACATCGATGAAAGGCAAAATCGTCTGCCTGTGCGTTCTGCTGTTCTGTGTGAGTCTGCCCGCCTTCGCCGCGGGTCCACCGGTTCCGAAATTTAACGGGTCCTACAATATCACCGGCTACCTGGAACCAAGCTTGGGAAGCCCCTACACGTGGTGTTTCGATTTCACAAACACCGGTGCAGTTTTGGGCTTTGCCAATAGCGGCACTTGGAACGTTCCCAGCTATTCATCAGGCTGGTCCGGTGAATGGTACGTGAACGGCGACGAAATCATCATCCACGGCGTCGCCGCCGGCACGTTCATTTTCTCGTGGAAGGGGAGGATCGTAGCCTCGAACCGAATCGCCGGCCGGCAGGCCGAATTCTTCATCAGCGGCGCGACTGACACCGCCGGGACGTTCTACGGAGCCAAGGTTTCGGGAGCTTGCCCGGCAGCGGTACCTTCAGCGAAGTCCGGAGATCCGGCGAAGTAGCCCGCTTCCTAGTCTGAACAACGAGTACTTCTGAACGCGCGGTAGAGCTGGATGTCAGCTCACCGCGCGTTTTTTGTGCGCCCCAGGGCGAAGCGCAGGGCTAATGCCGTGGAATGGTTGTGATATATGCGTTAATCTTGGGTGAGTCGGAAACGAGAGGCAAAGTCAGGAAACCGACGATCCGTAAAGTCGATGGAAGCGCATGCGGTCCGGTGATCGTCCCGGTCTTCAAAACCGGCGGGTGGCAGGTAACCCTGTCACCG
>JADGNQ010000413.1 GCA_017883385.1 Candidatus Sulfotelmatobacter sp. | reverse complement strand
GTGGCCCGATTGTACCGAGAGAAGCGCTTCAAGCGCCCCCAGGCAGAGGTCTTTCCGCAAAACGATTAGCAGGGAGGTAATAAACCGTGACGGTCATGAAATGGATGTTCTGGATTGTCCCCATTCTCGAGCTCGTGGCGCGAGCACATGGACAGCAAACGGTGCAGATTCAAGTGCAACCGCAAGTCGTTGGCCGGTCTATTCAAGACGGCCAGGTGACCACCGTATTCCTGGCGCCGCGTTATGTGACGGCGATCCGAATGCCGGAGCCGATCAACTCGGTGGTAGTGGGCGACCCGGCGTCGTTCACCGCGGAGCATTCGGATCGAGAACCGAACTTGGTGTTCGTAAAGCCAATCACGGCAAAGGAGGCGCAGACCAACCTGCTCATATCTTCGACTCGCGGCCTGCAGGCAAGCCTGCTGCTGATCAGCCGTGGAGAACCGAAGGAGGAGGGGCAACCCGCCGTCGACTTTCTCATGCGGTATAAGCCGGCGGGCCAGTTCATGATCCAACCCGCCGACTCTCCATCGGCGATGATCCCCCAAACCCTAACCGTCGGCACGACAACTGTATCTTCCGCTTCCGGTTTGTCAGCGCGGGTTGTGCCCGCGTCGTTGACTGCCCGTGGCGTCTCGAAGGAGCGGCCGGCGCTAACGATTGCTGCAGCGAATTCAACGAAGTTGGACCGGCCTCCTCTCGATGATCTCTTGGACCGTCAACGGCGTGCGCCATTGCCCGTCCTCTACGGCCAAAAGCCCGGTATCTCACCACCGGGGAAGGAACTGGTCAAGACCGGAGTCAGCGAAGTGATCGATCAAGGCAGCGAGGTGGTGGTTTTGTTTTCAGTTATGAATGTTCAAGACCATGCCGTCGAATTGATGCCCCCGCAGATTCAGCTGGGCGGCATGAAGAAAAGCGGGAAGATCGTTCGCAAGTCACGCTGGTCGACGGCCGAGCAGTTGCCCGTCACAGACTTTCGGATAAGCCGCCGCCGGCTCGGTCCCGGTGAGCGGGCCGATGGCGTGGTGGTCTTCAAGCGTCCATCTTTTAAGCAGTCCACCGAGACGCTGTTCCTTCAGATGGCTGAGTCGGGTGCGGTGGATCGCCCGGCTTTGGCTCCGATTGGCTTTGGAATTAGCAGTTTCCGAGAGGTGACCTATGACGCCCGATAACCGCATTCGCGATGAGAGACCAGAGCGAGAGATCAGCGAGCAGGACGATCCCACCCGGACCACGCGCGTGAGCCGACATGGCAGTACAGAGGAGGAAGCGCCTCCAGTGGAAACAAAACCGGCAGAGGCGCCGGAAGCTTCCGGTGGAATCGTGCAGCAGATCTGGCGGCGAATCAAGGAAGAACGGAACCGGCCCAAGCGGGTTGAGATCAACGCTCGTGGTCAGAACAACATGGACCGGAGCAAGGCGTTCTTGGTTCTCGGAACGGCCGTCGTGCTGTGCGGCTTCGCGTTTCTCGCCTTGTTCTCCACCTCCAGCGCGGAAAAGCGGGTGCAGGACCGGCGGACGAAGCCCAGTTTGGGGAGACCGGAAGGCGCAGCGCAACAGACGGGGCGTCCCGGATCCACGATCCCGCTTCTCAGTGCCGACCAAGGCGCCGGTGATCAGAACAGCGAGCAACTGAGTCCAGACGACATCCTGGCAACTTCACGTCGCCCACAGAAGGGAAACCAGCAGCAGCCAGAGCAGCAGCCGCCCAGCGAGTATGCGCTGAACCGAGTGCCTCCCATCAATGATCCAGCCCTTGAAACGTACCGGCGGCAGAACAACTACGTTCCGCCCCCGCCGCCTCCACCGACAACCGCTGTGGTCACACCGGTCGCACAACCAATGAACGAATCGGAGGGCCTGAAGAAATCCTCCCTGGTGTTCGTCCGAAACACGACCTCGGCGACCGTGATGAATGCCAGCCAATCGACAAGTCAGCCTGCGTTCATCGAGCGGAAGGGCGTCTCGACATTGATGCCGACCGGCAGCCGGCTCGTGGCGCGACTACAGACTGCCGTCAGTAGCGCGGTGAAGACGCCGGCCATCGCGGTGATTGAGTACAACTACGAGCGTGACGGCGAGATCGTCATCCCGGCAGGCACGAAGGCAATCGGGCAGTTGGCGCAAGCCAACCAGAATGGGCAGGTTGGTCTTCGCTTTACAGGACTCGAAATGCCAGATGGCAGTACCGAGAGTATCGAAGGCAGCGGCGTCAGTCTGGACTACGGTCCGCTGAAGGGAGTCGTGAATGGACGAAATGGCGCGAAGCGCGCCCTGGTTCGCTCGATGACTGGCATTGGGACGGTGGCGGCTTCCCTGGTAGGTGGCCGTGGTTTCGGCGGGCTGACAGGCCCGATCGATCAGAGTGTTTTGCTACGGGAGCGCATCGCATCGAACATCGGACTGGCAGGTGAGCAGGAATTGATGGCGATGGCATATACCCAAAACGTGGTCGTTACGCTTCCCGGCAACACACGGTTCTACATCGTCCTTCAGGAATCGGTCACAACGCCAAATCGACCCGATCTGACGCCGGCCGGAGTCCGGACCAACATTGCCAGTGCAGAAGGACAAGCTCTGCCGACGGCGGCGGAGCTTCGAGAACTGGTGGCACTGAAAAACGAACTCAACCGAATGTATCGGGAAGTGGCAGCGACGCGAACATCGGAGCCACTGCCGCCACAGCAGTGAGGAGCGATGGAAGCCAACTGGAAACCACTCGAAGCGAGACTCGGCGCAGCCCGGTGCGCCGGGTTCATGTTCATGGGGTGTTTGAATGGGATCAATCAGTACAAACACGGCCTCAGCCGGCGCTACTTGTTCCTCGATGACGAGGGGCGGGCCTACGAAGCCGCGGG
>JADGNQ010000412.1 GCA_017883385.1 Candidatus Sulfotelmatobacter sp. | reverse complement strand
GTGGTTGCGAGCGATGCCGCGTTGCGCGGCACAGGCGCCACGGTAGATTCGCACCGGATGTCGAACCTGCTCGATCGCGCCATGCAGACGCTTTTCGACCGCGACAATCCGATCGAGACGTCTTCGATCCTCGGGCGTGACTTCGACGATGATGCCTGCTCTCATACCCAGAGCATGAACTGAACTTGCCCGCGTTTAGCGTCCCCCTTAGCTGAGCGATTATGCGGCGAGCCTTTCTTTATCGGCAAGCCGTTTTTTCTCGAAGGCCATCGGGCTGAGATATCCCAGCGTCGAGTGAAGCCTCCGGTGATTGTAAAACTGAAGCCAATCGATTACCTCGTCCTTTGCCTGACGGCGTGTCGCAAAGTGCATTCCGTGCAACCGCTCGACCTTCAACGAACCGAAGAGCGTTTCGGTCACGGCGTTGTCCCAGCAGTCGCCCTTTCGGCTCATCGAGCCCTTCATGCCGAAGGTTACGAGTTGTTTCTGGAAGTCGCCGCTGGCGTATTGGCTGCCTCGATCTGAATGAAAGATCAGACCGTTCGTGGGCCTTCTACGGAACCAGGCCATGCGCAATGCGTCGATAACCAATTGCCGGGTCATGCGCTCGCTCATCGCGAACCCGACCACCTGACGGCTGAACAAGTCGATGACGACCGCGAGATAAAGCCATCCTTCCTGTGTCCACACATAGGTGATGTCGCCAGCCCAAACCCGATTTGGCGCCTCGACTGTAAACCTGCGTTCCAGAAGGTTCGGTGAGACGGGAAGGCCATGAGAACTATTCGTCGTCGCCTTGAATTTACGCTTTCCACGGGCACGAAGGCCATGGACCTTCATCAACTTTCGCACGCGCTCTTTGCCAGTATGAATGCCACGCGTCGAAAGCTCACGCCAGATACGTGGCCAGCCATAGGCGCCCTTCATCTCATTGAAAATCGCCTTGAGGTGAACCAGAAGGGCCACATCACCGATCCGGCGGCCGGGCTGCAGTGGACCAGTTCCTCCCGTCTGCCGCGCTCGATGTTGGCGATAGCCGCTGGCGCTGACTTTGAGCACCTGGCATTGCCTCGCTATTGGCCAGACCGCTCGATGTCGCTCGATAAAGGCGTATCTCACCGCGACTCCCTCGCGAAATACGCCGTCGCTTTCCTAAGAAACGGCCTGCTCGGCGGCCGGCATCTCTGCTGCTTGCAGAATGAATCCGAAGGCCTTGGCACGCCGATGTAGATTTTTGACAACCCGCTCCCGATAGCGGGTCTCGTAATATGATGCACCCGGATCGATGTAATCCATACCGTGACGCAGCGCATTGTAGAACAGCACGGCAATCTTGCGGGCTGTCGCGGTGACGGCTTTCGATTTTCCGGCACGGGCGGATAGTCGCCGGTAGAATGCTCCGAGCGCGGTATCGGTCCGCCCAATGGTCACGGCGGCCAATCGCAGAAGCGACGCAGCGCGGCTTCCGGACCGTCTTGTTCTCGACGACAAAACCTTGCCCCCCGATATCTTGTTACTTGGCGCCAAACAAAGCCAGGAGGTGAAGTGCTTCGCGCTCGGCCATGCGGAGAGATCATCGCCGCATTCGGACACGAGCTTAAGCGCGAGATAGGGTCCCATGCCATGGATCCGGGTCAGATCCTTTCCAAGCAAGGAATGGAGCGCTTTGCCGACGTCGAAGTCAGGTCCATTCGATTGCCGGCTCCTGCGCCGCGGTGATCCTGAACCATCTGCCCTGGCATCCTCCTTGCGCCCTCGAATAGAACTGAGTTCCTTGAGAACAGACTGGATCCGGATGTCACAGGCGGCGACCTTCTGCTGATATACATCGTGGAGCGCCAGCGCTTGCTCCAGGACAAACAGATGCTCTCCCCGATAATGGCCGGTTAAAGCCTTCTCGATCACCTCCGCGCTCGAATGGCAACGCGTGTCGCGCATTGACGCCAGCACGGCCGGGTCGCGCTCACCGGCGATGATCGCGCGGATGATGCGCATGCCGGTCGCCCCGGTGATGTCGGAAACGACGTGATGAAGCTGAAGATTCATCTCCGTCATGGCCTTCTGCATATGCTGGATATGCGAGGCCGCGGTGTCCAGCAGGCGTTCGCGCTGGCGCAGATAGGCCCGCAACTCCACAATCTCGCCCTTCGGACGAAAGCTGGCGCGCAGCAGGCCATACGAGTGAAGGCGTTGCAGCCATTGCGCATCGCTCACGTCCGTCTTGCGACCGGGGACATGCTTGGCGTCACGTGCGTTGACCAGAATTACCTCAAAGCCGCGCTCGTCGAGCAATTCAAAAATCGGGATCCAGTAGACGCTGGTCGATTCCATGACGACCGTCTTGACCCCGCATTCCGCAAACCAATCAGCCAGCCGGTGCAGATCAGCAGTGAAAGTCCCAAAACTGCGAACCGGGTCGGATGCGCGGTCAGCACCCACCGCCGCCACGTGTATGGTTGCACCGATATCGATGGCTGCTGCGTTTGGATTGACCACCGCAAGCCCGGAGTGCGTTGCCTGCGATTTTGCCTTGCGCTTCATTTCGATCCTCCTGCTTACAAAAGCGGAAGGGCTGGGTTGCGCAGTTGATCAATTTCCTAAACGGGATCGCCCGAAGACGTCACCACTCTCAAGTTCGCAACAACCCATGGACCATGTTTTTTTACGGGGTCACTCGCCACCAAAAAGTGGACGGCCGCTCCCTTCCACAGCCAGGATAGAGCACAACAGTTTCTATCCCCACAGGCGGCCGCGTTCCGCGACGGTTTTTTAGGATTTCCCGCTCCATGCGCAGGCGCTCGTTCTCGCGCCGCAGGCGAGCATTCTCGGCAGCCAAATCCACGCCAGCAGGCGGGATCGCCGCC
>JADGNQ010000062.1 GCA_017883385.1 Candidatus Sulfotelmatobacter sp. | reverse complement strand
GACTTTGTGCGGCAGGCGCGGGCTTCGGGGATTCGCGGGGTCAGGCTGTTCTGGGTTCACGTGCTCCCGAACCTGAAGCCAGTGCTGTTTGCCCAGTTCTGGATCTCGATTCCAGTCTTCATTCTTAGTGAGGCGAATCTAGGGATTCTGGGGCTCGGCGTGGCCGAGCCGATGCCATCCTGGGGAAGTCTGTTGAAGGAACTGGAAGGGCTGGTATCGGTGGGCGAGGAGCCGTGGAAGTTTGTGCCGTTAGTATTGCTGGTAGTAGTGGTGACATCGTTTCAACTTGTGCTTTCGAAGCAGGACGAGGTGGCCGCGTGACCGACCTCCGGGGAGAGTTGGCAGTAATGGAAACGACGTGCAGGAAAGCAATCTTGATATCGATGGCCTGCCTGGGGATTCTGGCGGGGTCGGCGCTCGCGCAGGGCGAGTTGCGGTTTTGTCTACGTTCCGAACCCAAGACGTTTGATCCGTTGAAGGTGGAAGACGACGCGTCAGTGGCAATTCGGTATTTGACGGGGGGGGTGCTCGTGCGCATGAACCGCCAGACCCAGGCTCTGGAGCCGGAACTGGCGCAGTCGTGGAAAGTGTCGAAAGATGGGAAGCAGATCACGTTCAAACTGCGCAGTGGGATCTCGTTTTCCGACGGCACGCCATTTTCGGCCGAGGATGTGGCCTACACGGTGCGGCAGTTGATGGATTCGGCGTTGCATTCCCCGACGGGAGATGCGTTCCGCTCAGGTCCGGGCAATGTGGAGACGAAAGTCATTTCGCCCACCCAGATTTCGATTACGTTTCCGGCGGCGGTGGCGGGACTCGACCGGCAGTTCGACCAGGTAGCGATTCTCTCGGCACATTCGGCAAAAAAGGAAATGGCCGTGCTTGGCCCGTTTATGGTGGCAGATTACAAGCCCGGGGCAACTGTTCTGCTGAAGCGGAATCCAAATTACTGGAAATCGGATGCGCAGGGACGGAGACTGCCTTACCTGGATTCGATCCGGCTGGACATACAGCCGAACCGTGATGTGGAAATGCTGCGCCTCAAGCGCGGGGAGATCGACCTGATCAATACGCTGGACAGCGAGTACTTCGATAAGCTGGCGACAGCTTCGCCGCAGGCCGTGCATGATGCCGGGCCGTCGCTCGACAGCGAGCAGATGTGGTTCAACGAAGTGGCGAAGTCTCCTTTGCCCGCGTACAAGAAGAATTGGTTCCGCTCGACAACTTTCCGGCGGGCGATTTCCGAGGCGATCAATCGCGCGGACCTGGCCCGGGTTGTGTTTCGAGGGCACGCGCAGGCGGCGGCGGGTCCGATCTCTCCGGCAAACAAATTCTGGTTCAACGCGCGGCTGAAGCCGGATACCTATTCGCCGGACGCGGCGCTCAAGTCGCTGCAGAATGATGGTTTCCGTCTGGAAAATGGGGCGTTGAAAGACAAAGACGGAAACGAGGTCGTGTTTTCGATTATCACCAACTCCGGGAACAAGTATCGCGAGCGCATGGCCACGATGATCCAGGAAGACCTGCAGAAGATCGGCATCCACGTGAATGTGGTCACACTCGACTTCCCTTCCCTGATCGAGCGGATAACACAGACCTTCGACTATGAGGCGATTCTGCTGGGGCTGACGAATGTGGGGCTCGATCCGAACGACCAAATGAACGTCTGGCTGAGTTCGTCGGAGAATCATCAGTGGAATCCGCAGGAAAAGACTCCGGAAACCGCATGGGAAGCGGAGATTGACCGGCTGATGCGGGCACAGGCTTCCTCGTCCGACGCGAAGAAGCGGAAGGAGAGCTTCGACCGCGTACAGGAGATTGCGGTGGAGCAGGCGCCGTTTATCTTTCTGGTAAACCGGAATGCACTGTCGGCCGTCGCTGCCACGGTTCAGGGGGCCAGCCCGGTGATTCTGGTGCCGCAGACTTACTGGAATGTGGAGCGGCTTTCCGTAAAGTAGCGCAACATTACAAGGCTTAACCACAGAGGGCACTGAGGACACAAAGGATGCAGCACGGTACCCAACCCGACGTTCTTCTGGCTGCATGCATTTCCGTACGGTTTGGGGAGAAGCCTCCTGTGCTGCGCGACGTGGAGCTTCAGATCCGGCGCGGTGAAGTGCTCGGACTAGTTGGACAGAGCGGAGCGGGAAAGAGCACGCTAGCGATGGCGATTCTCGGTTTGCTCGATCGCAAGAAGGCTCAGACGGACGGTGCGATCGAGTTAGACGGTTGTGATCTGTTGAACCTGCGCGAGAGGGAGTTGCGTGGGCTGCGCGGACGCAAGGTTGCACTCGTACTGCAGAGTCCGCTGTCGTCGCTGAATCCAGCGCTAAAGATTCGGACCCAATTGAAAGAAGCGTGGCGGGCGCATGCCTCTGGCTCGAATGTGGATTGCGAAGCGGCGATCCGGTCGGCCCTGGAGAGCGTAAGTCTGCCGTCAAGCGATGAATTCTTGCGGAAGTACCCATCGCAGATGAGCGTAGGACAGGCACAGCGGGTTCTGATCGCGATGGCGGTGATGCATCGGCCGGCGCTTCTCATCGCGGATGAGGCGACCAGCGCGCTTGACGTGATTACACAGTCGGAGATTCTTGCACTGTTTCGCGAACTGAACCGCAGCACGGGCATGGCGATTCTCTACATTTCTCATGACCTGGCGTCGGTGGCAGGAATCTGCGATCGGATCGCGATCCTCCACGAAGGACAGATCGTCGAGCTGGGAACGACCGACCAGGTCTTGACCAATCCTCGGCACGAATACACGCAACGCCTGATGGCGGCCATGCCGAAGATGCCACAGCAGGCAGCGGGCAAGGCAGCGGCGGTTTAGACAACTGCTTCCGCTTCCGCGGTTATTCCCTCGGTTTGAGCCCTTCTCCGATTCCGTCCACCACGGCCCGGCTGTGATCCAGACTCTCCAAATAGCGCTCCGGTACCTAAGTCTGAGGGACTCAAGTCACATTCACCCGGCGAGCGGTTGGTGGGACAAAGTGTCCCGTGCCCGCGTGGGAGGGACAGAGTGTCCCGCGCCGAACGTTTTTGCACTCACAATCTCCAATAACATCAATCACTTACGTGGCTTCGATTGGCTGCTCCCGTGCAACAGAGGGAGTGGGTACAAGCTCGATCTTTCCCCCATTGAGAAAGAAAGGGTGCGATTTTATGGTGCGAACACGAAAATCCCAAAGACCTGCGGGGCGCGAGGAACGTCACAGCGCCGCCTGGGGCAAGCGCTTGACCATGGTGCTGTTCCTGGCCACCGGGATGGCATTCGGGCAGCGCTCGAATAACCCAACGGCCAGCGGAGCAAGCGGCAGGTTCTTCAGGATCGCTCCCGAACTCTCCGGACTTCTTGCGAAAGCCCATCAAGGCTCCGCAAAGGGCCAGACCGTGAAGGTCATCGTGCAATACAAACAGGTGCCCTCAACGGCACACTATGCCACGATGCAAGGCCGCGGTGGACGACTGCAATCGAAGTTGCACATGATTAATGGTGCGGCGTTTACGATTCCGGTCAGCGCCCTGGCTGCCTTAGAAGCTGATCCCGAGATCGCGTCTGTGACCATCGATCATCCGATGCAACTCATGGATGACTATGCGGACGCTGCCTCCAACGTAAGCGCGGCGTTGAACGCCGGCTACAACGGAGCAGGAGTTGGCGTCGCCGTGATTGACAGCGGCATCAACGACAATCATCCCGACTTGTGGGATTCCACGCGGACCCACTCGCGTGTGGTCTATCACCAGGACTTCACGGGTACGTCCACCACGAACACGAGCGGTGGACGGTATGACCTGTATGGCCATGGTACGCACGTTGCCGGAATCATCGGGGGCAACGGTTACCTTTCAGCGGGCCGGCTTGCTGGCGTGGCGCCAGGGGTCAGTCTTGTAGACCTTCGCGCCCTGGATGCAAACGGAGCCGGCAGCGATAGCACTGTAATCGCCGCCATCCAGAGTGCCATTGCCCTGCAGCATACCTACAACATTCGCGTCATCAACCTGTCACTGGGACGCGGCATTCCTGTGAGCTACACGCAGGATCCTCTGTGCCAAGCCGTGGAAGCAGCGTGGAGAAGCGGAATTGTGGTAGTCGTGGCCGCGGGCAACTACGGACGCCTGAGCGTCAACGGGAGCAACGGCTTTGGAACGATCACTGCGCCGGGCAACGATCCCTATGTGCTGACCGTGGGTGCCATGAAGAGCATGAACACCTACTCCCGCACCGATGATCAGAAAGCCAGCTACAGTTCCAAGGGGCCCACAACCTATGATCACGTGGTAAAGCCCGACATCATGGCTGATGGCAACGCGGTGCTTTCGTTATCGGCTCCGGGTGCGACGCTGGAAGCTGCATACCCAGGTGACCTTGTGGCAGGAAACAGCGGGAGCAGCGATTACTTCAGGCTGAGCGGCACCAGCATGGCAACACCGGTCGTTAGCGGAGCAGTTGCCTTGCTGTTGCAGCAGAGCAATTCTCTGTCCCCGGACCAGGTGAAGGCGCGCCTGATGAAGACCGCCTACAAGGCGCTCCCCACGTCCTCCGTCGCCTGGGTTCCACATCTTTCGAGAAACTACACCGAGTTCTCCGATCTGTTCTCCATCGGTTCCGGTTACTTGGACGTGCAGGCAGCCCTGGCAAATACCGATGTTGCTACCGCCACGACTGGTTCTGCGTTGTCACCCTCAGTGGTCTACAACCCGACGACCGGGACGGTATCCCTCGTGAACGGGAACTCGACTATTCTGCCGGGCTCCGTGGTTTGGGGCACGTCGGTGGTTTGGGGCACGTCGGTGGTTTGGGGCACATCAGTGGTCTGGGGTTCGTCAGTGGTCTGGGGAAGCTCGATGCCCTGGAGCGACAATACATCGAGCGCCTTCAGCGTGGTTTGGGGTTCGAGCACGGGCACTGGCACTTCGGCCTCCAGTGTGGTCTGGGGTTCGTCGGTGTCGACTGCCAACGGTGCGTTCACTGATGCGGGCGACGATGAGCAATAGTTAGCCGTGTAGATTTGCAAAGAAAGGAGAGGATCCATGGACAACACACGGCGAATTAAGATGTTCATCGGCGCTATGATGCTGGCTGCGGTAAGCGCCACTGGATATGCCGGATTTGCGAGCCACACGCTGCATACGTACTACGCTTTGGCAGTCTTAGCGCTGGCGGCAGTGACGTCGCGGATGAAGGTCAAGCTGCCGGGAATCAACGGCAACATGTCGGTCAACTTGCCCTTCCTGCTCACAGCGGTGGTGAATCTAAGCGCCGCCGAAGCAGTGGCAATCACATGCGTTTCTACCGTGGCGCAGTGCTGGCCGCAGAAGAACGGAAAATTCAAGGCGGAGCAGATGGCTTTCAACGTCAGCATGATGGCGTTCGCCAGTTGCCTGGCAAGCTTGATGTTCCACGCGGAGTGGCTGCACGGGATGCAGTGGAGGTCCAGTACGCTAGGATTGGTGCTGGCGACGTCGGCCCTGTTCCTGGGACAGACCGCTCCGGTAGCAACGATCGTAGCTCTGAGTGAGGGGAAGGCAGCTGGGCATATCTGGTGGAGCTTGGCACATCTCTCGTTCCCGTACTACGTGGTCAGCGCGGGAGTAACCACGATCGTCCAGACCGTGAGTTCTCACATGGGATGGGGACTGGCGCTCGCAGTGTTCCCGGTGATGTACGGAATCCATCGATCCTACCGTTTGTATTTCGGAAAGATGGCGGAGACTCTGCGACAGGAAGTGATGGTCAGAGCGGCAGGTGCGGGGGCCTAAACGAATCGGACCTGAGTTGCTTCACTGAAGGGGTGGCGGTGCGGCTTGTGCCGCACAACGCCACCCTTTCTTTGTCCAGCCAGACCGGTCTCACCACTGATCTGCGCCAGATCAGGCCTTCGGGTCGGAATCAAGAAGCCCAGGCAGAATCCCCCACTCTTCTAGATGCCGGTCGTTTCGTACTGCAGTACCGCAACGGAGAGTCGATAGCCGTAACCGGCCTCCGCCTTTGCGATCTCGTCTTGCGTTTGCTGCCACTGCGCCTGACTGAGTTCGATAATCGAGCCCAATACCAGGTTGTACCCTGACTGCGCGAGATTCAGAGCTAGGTTGGTCCAGCAGTTGTTGAGTGACGGCAAGGCGGTCGGCGCGCTCTTTTCATCCCTGCGGCGCCTTTGCAGGCAGCAATCTCAGAAGCAGATTCCCGATAACCAGAGGCTGGTGCTCTCCCGCACTTCCTACCAAGGTGTATGACCGTTCAAACCCGTTCGGTCCGAGGATCTGCATTTCCCAACTGTCGTTCTCGCGCGAGCCGACAATTGACACCCGCCAATCTCCCGGCCTGTCGCTTAGATGGTGTTCGACGAATGCCCGCACCTCAGGCCCGATGCTTGGATCCCCAGTATTTTGCAACTCGACTGATACGCCCATTCACACCATTCTACTTATCTTATCGGTCCGAACGTGAGCACGCAGGTATCCTTGAAGCGCAAACCCCGAGTACCGACTGGTTATAAGCGGTTGTGAGGATTCGAGCTGACCTGAGCCCCACTCGCAGGGAAGGCGGTAGTCAACCGGAGCGTATACACTGGAACGGCTCAAATTACGATTTAAAGAGGAGACCCCCATGACGTACTACGGCGCCAAGGATTTGGCGGACAGCATGCGCACTGTGCGAAAGAACACGCTCATCATTGCTGAGGAAATCCCGGCGGATGCTTACTCCTTCCGAGCTGCACCGGAAACACGAACCGTAGCTCAACTTCTCACTCACATCGCCGTTGTACAGAGGGTGCCGGAACAGATCCACGCCATCGAACGGCGGACTTCGCTTGAGGGATTCGACTTTTCGGGATTGATGCGGAGCATCATGGCCGAGGAGCAGACGCCTCGCAGCAAGGAACAGATCGTCGCGCTTCTGCGCGACGAAGGGCAGCGCTGGGCAAAATGGCTGGAGAGCCAGTCCGACGACTTTCTCGCAGAGCGTGTCAAGTTTCCGTCTGGCATGACGCCGCCGACCAAAACCCGCTTCGAGATGCTGCTGGGCACAAAGGAACACGAGATGCATCATCGCGGCCAACTGATGCTGATCGAGCGGATGCTGGGCATTGCGCCGCACCTGACACGCCAAATGCAGGAGCGCATGGCCGCTGTGTCGAGCGGGCCCGCGCGCTAAGTTCCGATGAGTCCAAGGTTCTCTTTTTCCTGTCAGGCCGATAGCTCACCAGATTCTCTGGGTTTATCCAAGACTAGTTGTGCCATCGTTCGCCGCAGCGCAGCACTTTGAATGGCTGTTCCAACTTCCGGCATTGGCGGATGAATTCGTCCGGCGAGGCCGTATTGAATTCGAACATATCGAAATGACACGGAATAACCAGTTTCGCCTCAATGTCCCTTGCCAACTGGGCTGCCTCGCGCCCGAATAAATTACCCGGAACGCGCCGTTCCGGAGCCCGCCCATTGATGGGAAGAAGCGTGACATCTATTTTGAAAGGCAACAGTTTCTCGGACATCCCTTCGTACCGGACTGTGTCACCGCTGTGGTAAAGCGTCCAATCGCCGAATTGGAGAACGTATCCCAGAAATTTCGCACGACCGTGCATGTCGTGTTCTACCGTTTCGTGCGCCGACGCGATGCCAGAAACTTTGATCCCTGAAATCTCGACCGCTGTTCCGTCGTCAAGGCCTATCGCGGCGTCGACATCAATCGACAGACGATCCGCCACAAAAGCACGATTGGCTTCGGCGATCACAAGCTTTACGCGTCGGTTTGCCGTAAGAATCGGGCAAAGCGTCTCGGCATCGAGATGATCGGTGTGGTTATGAGTGGAGGTGACTATATCTGCAAATGAAAGCCTGTCGGGATCGATCACCAACTGCGTCATGCGCACGTGAGGCTTATCAGTTTGGCTGTATTTCTTGGTGAGAGAGTCTGAGAGATAGGGGTCGAGCAGTACGTGGACGCCCTGCCATTGCAGCAGGAAGCCGCTCTGTCCCAGCCACCACAGGCGAAAGCCACCGTCGTGCCGGTCGGAGGCGTGAATGTCCGCTAGGAGAGCATTGTGAGACTGCACCGGCCGGATCACGCGATTCCAAGTTCTTTCCGCACGATGGTTACACCGCTCACCAGGTTGGCCAGTTTCTGTCTTGCCGCCCAACGAGCGGTCTGACTAAGTCCGCAGTCGGGAGCAAAGGAGAGCTTTTCCGCCGGACCATATTTCAGGCATAGGCGCACGCGTTGGGCGACGTCGCTGGGGCTCTCGATGTAATAGCTCTTCACGTCGATGACTCCGACAGCCACGTCAATTCCCCGTTCGGCAATCTCGCGAATCCTTTCGATCTCCGAGAACTCGCGGCTGGCCATCTCCAGGTGCATTTCATCCACCGGCAGATCGAGAAATGCGGGAAACAACGGGCCATACCGGCGTGGACCGACGGCGTGGCCTTTGTAATTACCGAAACAAAGATGCGTGGAAAGGCGGCAGCGTCCTAAGACCGGTTTGACCGTTTCGGCGAAAATCTTGACGAAGCGGCGCGGATCTTCGCGATGAGCATAACAACTCATCGAGGGCTCATCCAGAGTGATCTCTTGGCAGCCGCAATCCACCAGTTGTTTGAGCTCCTCTCGCACAATCGGAATCAAGGCCTCGGTTACGTCCCAGCGGTCTTTGTAAATACCGCTGGGTTTAATTCGGCCGCTTAATGTGTAAGGACCCGGCACACTGGCCTTCAGGATCGGACCCCCGGGCGCGATCCTTTGCAGAAGCTTGAACTCCGCAACTGCTCCAAGTCCATATTGAGAACGCAACTGGCCGGTGACTTCATATTTACCGCGTTGATCGTGGGCGGGAGGCCCGAACAGACGAGTGGACGACGGCCTTGGATCAAGCCCCTCCAGCCGGCCGTAGAAGGAGAGATTGAAGTCATAGCGAGTCTGCTCGCCATCTGTAATGATGTCCAACCCTGCAGCAATCTGATCGTGAACCGCGGCGATCACGGCGTCGGTGCGAAGTTCCTCGATGTCGGCCTGGCCAAACTGTTCCAGGTGGGCCGAAGCGAATTCAAGCCATCCCGGAAACGGATAGCTTCCAACGACAGTGGTTTGCAGAGGACGACGCAACCGCTTTTGATGCTGGGGCATGGGACCGGATTTGTTTGCGGTGATCGCGGCCTTCTTCATTCGCTCACCGTCCAGCCGCCGTCCACGGTGACAACCTGGCCTGTCATTGGGCTTGAATCTTTGTGCAGAAGGAAGCAGGCCGTCTTGGCCACGTCCTCTGCGCTCAGCATACCTTTGGTCAGCGGCTGTTTGTGCGCCATGTATTCGGTGATGCAGGGATCCGCTTGAGCCCGGGCGCTCATTGGAGTGCGCACCAGGCCCGGAGCGATTACATTGATGCGGATGCCGGCTGGGGCATAGTAGGCTGCTGCCGACGTGCTCATCGCTTCGATCGCTCCTTTACTGGCTGCATAGCCCACAGTCGCGAAGTGGTCATGTTGCGGCCGTCGCGCCAGCACACTTCCACAATTGAGAATGACGCCCGCTTGCGCATTTCTTGTCCACGCGCCGAGAACCTCACGGCACATCAGGAATGTCCCTTTCGCATTCACGTCCATGACCAGGTCCCAGGCCGCAGGATTGCACTCGTGAAGCGGGCCGTCACCGGCCGAGCGCGCGCTAATCCCCGCGACATTAAAAACGGCGTCAATTCTCCCGAATCGATCCAGGCATGCGGCAACTGCGTTTCGTACTGCAAGCTCGTCGCGGATGTCGGCGGTCGCGAAACTTGACTCCCCAAGCGCTGTCGCCAGACCCTTGCATTCGTCTGTGTTGATGCCGACAACAAACACCGGATTGTCGGCCGCCCACAGCCGCGCCGTAGCAGCCGCGATTCCCGATGAGCCGGTGACCAGGAGAACTTCCTTCACTGTGCCCTATTCAAACAAATGTTTCAGACTCTGCCGGTAGGCCTCGTAAAAAGCGTCGAGTTGCTCGGCGGCGCTGGTGTTGCCAAGGAACTGATGGCTGGGCAAGATGACCGGCTTCATTCCCTTGGCCAGCAGCGCTTCGGCTGCTCCGCAACGGATCATGTTGATGATCATGGCGCCCGTGATTGTCGATACTGGCCCGGTATTCCACTCCAGTCCCTCCAACTTGAGGACACAATCCCCTGGCGGGCAAAGATTATCGATCACGAGGTCGGCGCAATGCACCAGCTTCTTCCCTGACGAATGGACCGCTTGCGCTACTTCCGAATGGGCCTTGGAAACAATCGCGATTACCGGCAGTCCGCGGGAGCGAGCTCCCATCGCCATTTCGACGACAACGGGCCGGATCCCGCTGGTCGAGATGACGATAAAAGCGTCATGCCGGCCAAAGTGGAAGCTGCTTAGAATGTGCTCTGCGTAACCCTCATAGTTTTCGAGATAGAGGGAGGAGCGCAAGCCGTTCGTTCCGATGATTGCCGCATGGTTCGAGAGCGCCGTTTCCACCAGCGCTACAAAACCGGGGAAACCACCCTGGCGCGGCGTCATTTCTTCGCACATCATGCGCGAATGACCGTTGCCGAAGAGAAAGACCAGCCCTCCGCTAGCGATGCGCTCCGCGCAAAGTTCAGCCGCTTTCTGAATTACCTCTGATTGCGTGGTTTTCAACTCTTCCAGCAAGTTCATGGCATGGTCATAGA
The DNA here is from genome assembly GCA_017883385.1 of Candidatus Sulfotelmatobacter sp. Taxonomy (GTDB): domain Bacteria; phylum Acidobacteriota; class Terriglobia; order Terriglobales; family Acidobacteriaceae; genus Sulfotelmatobacter. The sequence continues at coordinate 21,677 of JADGNQ010000062.1, read as the reverse complement.
AGGCCAGGCCCGCTTGCCGGCTGACGGTTTTGTTAAGGGCGGGATCACTCACGGATAGTTTCTTGCTCCTTCGCCGCGAAAAGCAGGAACACCAAGAGGCCGGTTGGCTCGCGCGGTGTGGTCTTCGGCCATGGCCATATTACCCAGTAGAATTGCACAAACTCGGTATAATGCACAAACCATTGTGAGCGAAAAGTTTACCAGCGCCGATGCGCTTGAGCCCCTGGCCATCGGAGTTGACATTGGTGGAACCGGAATCAAGGCCGCCATCGTAGGCCTGAGCGGAGAACTGCTCGATAGCGTTCATGCGCCCTCGCCGCGAACCATCTCCGGCTTGCAAGACTTCGTTCATTCGGTTGTGAAGCGCGCCAAGACCCCGGTGCGGGGGATTGGCATAGGCTGCAAAGGGATCATCGATGCCAACTCCACTCGCGTGAAGAGCTCGCCGGGCGACCTGTCTTTCCTCGAAGGACAGCTCTTGAGCGAAGTCATCGGCGCTGGCGATCTCCAGGTCTGTGCTGAAAATGACGCGCGCGTTGCGCTCATTGGCGAAGTTCTTTGGGGATCTGCCCGTGGAAAGCGAAATGTGGTGATGCTGACTCTGGGCACCGGCGTCGGCGGCGCTGTGTTGGTTGATGGTGTAATCCTGCACGGAGCTACCGGGGCGGCCGGCCACTTGGGGCACACGACGATCGATCCGCGGGGTGGGCTGTGCATCTGTGGCAACTACGGCTGCCTGGAGACGCACTTTTCGTCGCGTACCATCGAGTCCGATTATTGGGCGCATATGCACCGGGCGGCGCCGGCGAGATTGTCGATAAGTCGTACCGGCGAGGTGCCAAATCCCGAAGCGATCTTTCGTGCTGCTGCCGAGGGTGACGAATGCGCACGCTATGTGGTTGATCGTGCGCTGGATTATCTGGGAGCTGCCTTAGTGAGCTTTTTGCACACCTTCGATCCCGAGATCTTCATCTTGGGAGGCAACATCGTGGCTGCGGGGCCGCAGCTAATTGCTCCCATTCAGGACAGGATCGCACGCCGGACAAGAACCTTGCTGGGACGGGAAGTTCCAATCGTATTTCAGAAGATTGTCGGCTATGGCGGCGTGGCCGGAGCGGCGGGTCTGGTCTTTCTGAAGCAGAACCTGTTGGCAATTTGAAGTGAAGGTGCTGTTCTTGAGTCAATTAACCCGATAGTCGGCAACACCAAATGAATCCGATTCCAAACACGGGGCCACAAGTGGGTTCAACTCGCTCCGTTTATCTACCGGCTATGGCAGCCGCCATTGGTGGTTTGCTATTCGGTTTCGACACGGCGGTGATTAACGGTGCGATCGTCTTCATCAAGCAGCAGTTCGCACTGAGCGATTCGCAAACTGAAATCGCCGCCAGCAGTCTCCTTGTGGGGTGCGTCATCGGCGCCAGCGTGGCTGCCTTCACCAGTGACCGCTTTGGAAGAAAGCGGATTTTGCTGGCGGCGGCGGCTCTATTCACCCTGTCGTCGATAGGTACTGCCTTGCCTCGGGATTTGCTCGAGTTTTCGGTCGCCCGCCTTGTTGGCGGCATCGCCATCGGAATCGCGTCAACTCTATCACCGCTGTATATCGCAGAAATCTCACCCGCACATAAACGCGGCCTGCTCGTATCTCTGAATCAATTGGCAATTGTGACGGGAATTCTACTGTCCTACAGCGTGAACTACCTGCTGACTGGTGCGGGACCGGCAAACTGGAGATGGATGTTCGCCTCGGCGGCCGTGCCCTCGATTGCTTTCTTCTTTACGCTGCTTTTTATTCCCGAGAGTCCGCGGTGGCTGATGCAGAAGGGACGACAGCAGGAAGCGGAACACTTTCTAGCGCAGATTGTTGGCCCGCACGCGGCCTCCGGCGAAATTGAGGCCATCCGTTCGTCTATCTCAGACGAGAGCGGGGATTTGCTCGATCCCTCATTCCGAAAAGCGCTGGTCGTGGCTATCGTAATCGCTCTCTTCAGCCAGTTCACGGGCATCAACACCATCATCTACTACGGCTCGCTCGTTTTCCTGGAACATGTACCGCATCAAACCGCCAGCACTGCACTGTGGGCAAACGTCATCATTGGAGCGATCAATTTTGTGGCCACCGTTGCGGGAATGCTGCTCATCGACCGCTCCGGACGAAAGTCATTACTGATATCAGCTTTCGCGGGAATGGCTCTCTCCCTCGTTGCTGTTTCAGCCGCTATTCATTTTCAAGCCTCGGGCGCGGTCGTTTTGATCTTTGTCCTCACCTACGTGGCATGTTTTGCAGTCGGTGTGGGCACGGGCACCTGGGTACTGATGGCGGAAATCTGCCCTACCAGAGTAAGGGGACGGGCGATGGCGGTCGCAACCGTTTGCCTCTGGTGCGGAACGCTCTTGGTTACGCTAACATTTCTTTCTCTTGTGACCCTGTTTACCGCCGCTGGAGTTTTTCTGCTCTACGCGGTTGTCTCCATCGCCGCGTTGCTCTTTGTCTGGCTCGGAGTTCCTGAGACCAAGGGCCGCACGCTGGAGGAAATCGAAAAGTTCTGGTTGAGTCAAGGTCACAACTAGGATAGTCCGACATGAGCAGACAGTTGCTTTTCAAGTCGTTCATCATCCTCACGGCCGTAGCAACTCCGACCCTTTCCTTATGCGCGACCGGCAGAACGACGATCTCGCTGAACGGAACCTGGCAAATTGAAGAATCGAAGGAAGTCGAGGCTATCCCTGCCGCATGGAACCACAAAGTTGCGGTTCCGGGACTCGCGCATTCCGCCACGCCTGCATTTCCGCAAGTGGATCAGTTTGACAGTAGGATGCTGATTCAGAATAGGGTCGGCCAAGGCAAGCTTCCAAAGAGCGCTATTGTCTATAACGCAGGCGTGTCGCGACAAGACCGCAACTGGTTCTGGTACCGGCGCACGTTCGACGTCTCCGATACGAAGAGTGTGGCCATTCTGCGCATCAATAAAGCGCAGTTCGGGGTGGCTATTTGGCTCAACAACGTCAACATCGGCGACCACCTTCCTTGTTTTACTGCGGCAATATTTAACGTCAGCAAAGCAATTCGCCGGGGAGAGAACGAGTTGATCGTGCGCGTCGGGGCCCACCCCGGCGTCCTGCCAGCCTCAATTTCGGGTGGCACCGATTTCGAGAAGATTCGCTGGACTCCTGGCATTTACGACAATGTTTCTCTCGCGCTCAGTGACAATCCTGTGATTGAGACTGTTCAGGTGGCGCCGAAGATTGCCGACGGCTCGATCGTGGTGCAGACAGCCCTGCGCAATTTCGGGAACGATCCTGTCTCGTTTCGCCTTATGCAGCAGGTACACGCCTGGAAGCAGAGCGCGGTCGTCGCCACCTCCGCTCCGTTGAGCGTCTTGCTCTCCCCCGGCGAAAGCAAAGTAGTTCTGCAAGCCATCGCAATACCCGGAGCATTGTTGTGGTCTCCCGAGTCGCCGAACTTATATGTACTGGAGACGAACACCGGCGGCGATACTGCTTCGACTCGCTTCGGGATGAGGGAGTTCCGCTTCGACACCGCCACCAAGCGCGCATACCTCAACGGTCACGTCTACTTCATGCGCGGTTCGAATATAACGCTCCACAGGTTTTTTGAGGATCCTCTATCCGGCACGGTGCCGTGGGATGAAGCGTGGGTGCGGAAACTGCTGGTCCAAATCCCGCGCGAGATGCACTGGAACAGTTTTCGGTTTTGCATCGGTCCCGTGCCGGATCAATGGCTCGACATCGCGGATGAGGCTGGTCTGCTGATTCAGAACGAATACTTTGTCTGGACCGGCCACGACTGGCACGGCCCGGAGAATCAGGTGCATTTTGATACCGATGAAATGATTCGCGAATACACGGAATGGATGCGGGACAACTGGAACCATCCCAGCGTCGCCATCTGGGATGCTAACAACGAAACCTGGGACCCAGCATTCGGCGAGAAGATCATTCCCGCAGTTCGTGGTCTCGACCTTTCAAACCGCCCTTGGGAGAACAGCTACAACCCTCCGCAGGGCCCGGACGATCCCGTCGAAGATCATCCGTACGAACACCAGGTCATGGCAGATGGCGGTCCGCCGTTCAGCATGACCACGCTCGAGAGTTCGAGTGCGAAAGCTCCGGGCGCCCCGAGCGCTCACGCTCTCATTCTGAATGAGTATGGCTGGTTGTGGTTGAATCGGGACGGGAATCCGACCGAACTCACTAAGAAGCTCTACCCAGCCCTGCTCGGCAAAGACTCGACTCCGGAAGAGCGACTCGCCCTTAATGCCTATTTGCTGGCCGGTCTGACCGAGTATTGGCGAGCATACCGCCAGTATGCCGGTGTGCTCCACTTTGTGTATCTGACCAGCAGCGATCCCTTAGGCTACACGTCAGACCACTTCCGTGACGTGAGAAAACTCGAACTCCATTCGGAGTTTCGTGACTACATGAGCAATGCGTTTGCGCCGGTGGGGGTTTACCTCAGCTTCTGGCAGCCATCCGTGGAGGCGGCAAGCCTTCAGTCTCTGCAGGCAATGCTGGTCAATGACGAAGACCGGCAGGTCGAGGGCACGCTTACTCTTGCGCTGGAAAATTCAAAGGGCGAACGAGTAGCCAGCCAGACAAAGAAGTTCCGGATTGGTGCGCTGGGCCAGAGCACTCTCTACAGCGACTTCCAGTTCCCACCCACGACCGGCGATTTCCTGTTGCGCGCTATCATTGAATACGGAGATGGCGTGTCGACGCAAAGCCGGCGTTACGTCAAGATAGTTGCCGCTACACACTGAGTATCGTAGCGGCCCTTGTTCCCTCAAGAGCCATGAAGCGAAGGCAATCCAACTACGATAAATCCCCTTCCATTCGAGTACCAGTTGGCCCGGAATCTGTGTGGCAGGGATGGCGCGAGATTGTTGCCCGCATCGGTGGCGACGTCGCACGCGGCGCTCAAAGAGTTTCCATTGAAATCTACCCGGGGGGGTTCGAGGAGCAAGTGCTCGGAGCGTTCGTGGAGGGTTTGCATCCCTCGCACGTATTCCGTACCAGCGATTGCTGGAAGATCCCGCAGGAAATCGAGGCGATGGTCAGTAGTGACTTGACCAATGACCCGGTATTTGGCCGCATCAGCCGACTCACCATCGAGGACTTCGCTAATCCACGCCGTACTGCGCAACTTCAAGAGGCCTGCCGGTCAGCGGAAGGTCTGACCCTGGTACTTGGCACGGGAACCGCACTCTTGGCTCCTGAGCCCGATGTACTGATTCTGGCGGATCTCGCGCGTTGGGAAATCCAGCGGCGTCAACGTGCCAACCAGATCGGAAGCTTCCCAACGGGAGACATCCACGAAACCCCTGCCACGAAATACAAGCGTGCCTTCTTTGTCGACTGGCGCGTAGCGGATCGGATCAAGCAGGCTCTGCTTGACCGGGTCGACTATCTGTTAGACACAAACGATCCGGTCGCGCCAAAGATGACCACCGGCGAAGCTTTTCGCGCCGGTCTGCGTGGCGCGCTGAACCGACCCTTTCGGGTCGTCCCCTTTTTCGACCCCGGCCCCTGGGGCGGCCAGTGGATGCGCGAAGTGTGCGACTTGCCGGATGGCCCGCCGAACTATGCGTGGTGCTTTGATTGTGTTCCGGAAGAAAACAGCCTCCTTCTCAATATGGCCGGTGTGAATATCGAGATTCCAGCAATGGATCTGGTGCTCCACCGTCCCCGTGAACTCCTCGGCGACGCTCCGTACGCCAGATTCGGCGCCGAGTTTCCAATTCGCTTCGATTTTCTCGATACCATGCAGGGCAGCAATCTGTCGCTGCAGGTACATCCTCTCAAGCAGTACATCGTCGACCATTTCGGGATGGCCTACACCCAGGACGAAAGCTATTACTTGCTCGATGCGGCTCCGGAAGCATGCGTGTACCTTGGACTAAAGACGGGCGTCGACCGCAAGGCCATGATCAGCGAACTGCGCTACTCGCAAGAGGACGGCGCACCGTTTGAGGCGTCGAACTATGTAAATAGGTGGCCGGCTCGCAAGCATGACCACTTCCTCATCCCCGCCGGTACCATCCATTGTTCCGGAGCGAACACCATGGTTTTGGAGATCAGTGCGACGCCATACATCTTCACTTTTAAGTTGTGGGATTGGGGCCGCCCCGGACTGGACGGCCGCCCGCGCCCGATCCACCTGGAACACGGCACCGCCAACATTCAATGGAACCGGGATACAGAATGGGTGAGGAAGAATCTGTTAAATCGTTTCGAGAAGATAGGTGAGGGGAAAGGCTGGATAGAAGAAAGAACCGGATTGCATGAACTGGAATTCATCGAGACCAGAAGGCACTGGTTTACTTCTCTTGTGGAACACGATGCGTCCGCTGGTGTGAACGTTCTCAACCTCGTCGAAGGAAAAGAGGCAATCGTGGAAAGCCCGTCCGCAGCTTTCGAGCCGTTTCACGTCCACTATGCCGAAACGTTCATCGTGCCGGCGCACACCGGAAGGTACAGCGTCCGGCCAGCAGATGGGGTGCACCAGTGCGCAACCATACGGGCCGCAGTGAGGACGGAAGCATGAGATTCGATCCCGGTATCGGCGTCGCTCCTGTCCGCCAGCCTTTGGGATTCTGCTATGAACCTGGCGCGTTTGGCCCCCAACCAGAAAGGCGTTCGCTCGACGCGATTCGGCCAAGCCTGCGAGACCCCGCCTGCGACGGGCCTGACCCTGTGTATGCCATCGTGATGGACATAGGTCGTGGGGAAATTCGAGCCGCACTCGAAAGAAGGATGCTGCTTTTCGGCGCGGTGATCTACGCATCGGGAAAACTCGGGACGGAACCGGTGCGCAGCCAGGGACATGTGCACCGCGTCTCCTCGCACAGCGGGTGGTCGCCGCCGGAAGTGTACGAGATTTGGGAGGGAGCGGCCTTCGTCCTTATGCAGGAGCGTGTGGCTGACGATCCGGGGCGTTGCTATGCGGTAATTGCCAAGCCTGGCGACGTTGTGGTGGTACCTCCGGGATGGGCCCACGCAGCAATCAGCGCCGACCCTTCCGAATTCATGGCTCTAGGCGCTCTTTGCGACCGCGAATACAACTTCGACTATGACGCGATCAGGAGACGCAAGGGCCTGGCATGGTATCCCATCGTCACGCCAAACGGCGTGATCGAATGGGTGCCGAATCCTCGCTACCGAAAAACCAGCCTTGACGTGCGGCGCCCCAGGGACTACGCCGAACTCGGCTTTGTGCCGGGCAGTTCCCTCTACGAACAGGCGGTTCGGAATCTCGATCGCTTTGCGTGGGTTTCAGATCCAGCTCTTTGTGTAGACGTTTGGAAGCACTTCGAACCCTGAAATTCACTACTTGTCTTCCGGATGATCTTCAGGCGGCGTGCCAAGTCTCGACCCTCCATTGGTTTGTATGCGTTCTGCTTCCGAAAGCTCCCGGCTCGCGTCTTCTTCCCGTCCTAACTCGGTATAGGCGTCAGCGAGGAGCCGATGCGGGTCGATCGCGTCCGGGCGAAGCGTGGCGGCCTCTCGGAGAAGGGGAAGAGCGTCTGCTGCTTTCTGTTGTTTGATGTACATCCGCCCCAACAAGAGATTGGCAGGAAAATTCTTCGGATCCCAGCGCAGCGCGTCCTTGAATTCGGCGAGCGCTTCGTCATTGCGTGATGTTTGCTGATACACCAACGCGAGGTAGAAATGCATCATGGCGGAACTGTTCATCTGGGAAACGGCAGCTTCGAACTGCGGCGCAGCTTCGTTCCAGCGTCCGGTTTTCACCAGCGCGCAGCCTAGTTCGTAGCGAGCGAGAGAATTGTCAGGTGTCGCCTCGACAACATGCTGCAGGGGCGCAATGGCCTTCTGGTACTCCCTCAGCGACACATAGGCGCGTCCCAGCAGCAGGTAGGCCATGACTGTGTGCGGCTCCTGTTTCACAACGTCCTCAAGGATCGGCACTGCTTCCAGATACCTTTCGTTCTCGGTGTGAACCATGGCGTCGTAGAGCAAGTTGGCGATGGCTATCTTCTGCTTTGGGTCAGCCCCAGCGTCATCGGTCGATTCGTTCGCAGCCGCTGAATCCGATCCCATGTAGCCCATCGCGTGCAGGCTCTCGGTCTGTTCCACGGTCAATTGCGTCTTCTCCGTGCTCTCAGCGGCGGTCTTGCGACGAAACTCCGCCAACTGGGCGGCAGCAGTATCCACGACCGCCTTTGAGTCGGGACCCAAGTTGTGCGTTGCCCCAGGATCGGCCGTCTGATCGTATAGTTCCCGCTCCGGGGCGTCGACGTACAAATAGTTCCCCGCCCTCCATGCTTTCAGCATGCTCCAGCCGAAGGAAAGGTGACCGTATCCACTCTCCGAATAAACCGCGCGCTGCGAACCCAGATCGCTTCGTGGGCCAGATCGCGCCAGTTTCTCTGGTGTCATGGAAGGCAAGAGCGATTGCCCTTGCATGGCGTTCGGAACCGGAAGATGCAGAGCCCGAAGAATAGACGGCGCGACGTCTACCAGTCCCACCCGAGTCTCCACCCTTGTCGCACTGTGTTGCTGAGGAAGCTTGAACAGCAGCGGAACGTGGATCGTCTCGTCATAGAGAAAAATGCCATGATGCTTTTCGCCGTGCTCTCCAAATGCCTCACCATGATCCGCCGCAATGGCAATCAGGGACCCATCGAAAAGACCCCGTGTGCGCAAATCGGTGATCAACTTTCCGACGATCGAGTCGGTGTAGGCAATTTCCCCATCGTAGGGCTCTGCCTGATAGCGCGTTCGATAGGGCTCCGGAGGAGCATAGGGATCATGCGGATCGTAAAGATGAATCCAAAGGAAAAAAGGTCCGCCTGGATGCTTGCTCAGCCAAGCGGAGGCACGACGCAACACCTCTTCCCCACGGCGCTCCAAGCTGTGGTAATTGTCTTCCCCGGGGCGTCGCCGATGAAATCCGGCTTCGTAAACATCAAAACCACGTTCAAAGCCAGGAGCCAACTTCGTTGGGTCCAGAACCAGTGCGCCCACAAAGGCAGCAGTCTTGTACCCATTCCGGTGAAGGATCTCGGGTAGAAACGGAAGCCCTTTGCCCAACGGGTCTCCCATATAGCGGACATGATTGAACTGCGGGTAGGTCCCCGTAAGGATAGCGGCGTGAGAAGGTGTAGTCAGCGGAACCTGGGCATAGGCGCGAGAGAAAACTGTAGCAACATGTGCGAGCGCGTCGAGATTAGGCGTAAGAGCCCGTTGTGAACCAAGGAATCCCATGCGGTCGGCGCGGGTCGTGTCCAAGGTTACAAGGATCACGTTGGGATGGGGCGCCGCATTTTTCTTGGGAACAGCCTGCGCCGTCGCCCATGCGGGTGTTGCCAGCAACATGACCCACGGTAATATTCGAACCGCTCCAAGCTCCATGACGAGCGTTCAGTTTACATCCGAAGAAGCGCGCGACGCTTTTAGTCTTGACTGTTGATTTGCACGTGGCATATTCTTCGCCCGTTTGCCAGAGAGCAGTGCGGTTTCCTTCGTACGGTGAGCGGGCACCGATTGGGGAAGGATCTCAATGAAATTTACGCCTTTCGTCATTGCATTCAGCATTGGCATGATCGCAGTGTTGTTGGCCGGATCGGCCCTTGCGCAATCCACCTTCGGAACAATCCTGGGCACGGTGACAGACGCCTCCGGCGCGGTCATGCCCAACATCGTCATCAAGATCACAAACCAGGGCGAAAACATTTCGCGCGAAGTGCGCAGCGACTCCCAGGGAAATTACCAGGCCGAAAACATGAAGGAAGGTCTCTACACGGTCACGGTTCAGGCCGAGGGTTTTCGCGAGGTGACGGTAAAGGACATTCGGTTGACGGCACGCCAAATTGTGCGAACTGACCTGAAACTGGTGGTCGGAGCCACGACAGAAAATGTCACCGTAGAGGCGAACGCCGAACTCGTCAACACCGAGTCCGAGTCCATTTCCACCAGCATCACCAGCACCGAGGTGCTGGGGTTACCGGCTAATTATCGCGGGGCGCGCAGCACCAGCCCGTATAACCTGTTGGCATTTCTGCCCGGCGTGACCGGTGACGACTTTGGCCAGATCTCGGTCCAGGGAACAGGGGTCAATCAAGTCCAATATACGGTGGACGGTATTGATACATCCAGTGTGCGCTATTCCGGCCCTCAAACAGACATGTTCCCCTCTGCGGAGAGTATTTCAGAAATGAAGGTGCAAGGTGCTGGAGGCGGCGCTGAGTATGGCGGGGCAGCGGACATCACGACTACCAGCAAGTCGGGCACCAGCGTATTCCACGGATCGGCATTTGAGTATTTTCAGAATGCGGCACTCGATGCTCTGCAATACGGTGCCACCGCGGGCAAGCCGGCCAAGAGCGCAAATACATTTGGCGGTTCACTCAGCGGGCCCATCTTTAAGGAGCACACCTTCTTTTTCGTCGACTACGAAGGGATGCGGTATCGTGCTCAAACGGTCGAGCATGACACAGTTCCGACCCAGGCCATGCGGAACGGCGACTTCAGCAATGTCTTCCACAGTGACGGCATTACTCCGGTGAACATAAATGATCTCGACGGAACGCCCTTCCAGAACAACATGATCCCTTCCGCTCGGCTCAGTCAGAACCCGATCGCAGCCCTGATTCTCCAGTATTATCCGCTCCCCAATAAGGGCGACCCGAACGTTTTTGTCCAAGGGGCTAACAATCTGAACGGTTCCAACTACGTCAAAAACATTGCCGATCCTATCCTCTCCGACCAGTTCGATATTCGAATCGACCACACAATTAATTCGAAGCAGAACGTGTTCGGGCGCTGGACCTACAAGAACATCAGGCGTGTGAGCCCTTTCGGTCTGCTCATGCCTGTGGAAAACGATTTCGAACATGACAATCAGATCGTGCTGGCTCACAACTATGCCATTACTCCGAACCTGATCAATGAGTTGCGCGGCGGAATCAGCCGCGGAAATTCAGGCGGAACCTTTCCGTTTGATGGACCGGCTTTCATGCAAAAGCTGGGTCTCAATGGCCTTGGTCCCCACTTCCCGCCCGGTGGATTCCCTGAATTTGCCTTTGAGTCCTCCGGAATCTCGCGAATTTACCACTCCCTTATCAACCCGCTGCTCTCCAATAACTTCCAGATCAATGAGAATCTGACCTGGACCAAGCGAAAGCACACCCTGAAGTTTGGCTTTGACTTTCGCCAGCTCCGCCTGACCAATATCTGGTCGTCGACTCGCGCAGATGACTACGGAGATTTCTTCTTTAATGGTAGTTACACTAATCATGATTTTGCCGAGTTCCTGCTGGGGGTCCCCTACTATTCCTACGTTACCCACACCCCGGCTCTTATTGATGGCAGGACGAAGCACTACTACGGTTACGCCGAAGACACATTCCGCGCTACTCAAAAGCTAACGGTGGATTTTGGAGTACGGATTTCGAGGTTACCTCCGTTCATCGATCCCATTAACCTCACCAACTTCGATCCCACGGTTCCCGGCACAGGGCGCGTGATCATTTCTTCGGATCCCAGATCCCTCGCGGCGACGCAGCCTCTGTTCGCACAGAACATCGATGCCTGCAACACACCAAACAACGTCAATCCAAATCCCGCGCCAGCTCCGGCGGTTTGCACTCCCTTCTTGACCTCCACACAGGCAGGGTGGCCGAAAGGCTTGCGCAACACTTACACGGACTTTGCTCCTCGCCTCGGTTTTGCGTATCGGCCATTTGCTGACAACAAGACGGTGGTTCGGGGCGGCATCGGCATCTTCGATGTTACGACCTTGGGGTCGGTGTTCTACTCTGTTGCCGGCATCCACGACGGATTCCAGGCCTCGTATGCCAACGGTTCGTTTGGCACGCCGGGGTTCTTTCAATTCCCCAACGTCCAGAATGGCGACCCACTTGGAATAGCCTTAGGTACCCAACGATTCGAGACTGCGAATCAGCGCGACAAGAAGGACCCGTACAGCATCCAGTGGAACCTCACAGTCGAGCGGGTTCTTCACGGCAATACCGCGCTGCGGGTATCGTATATCGCCAACCGCGGGGTTCAGCTCACCTGGGGGCCGGATCTTAATCAGCCACTTCCCTCCGCTATCTCCCCCAATCCGAATCCGCGACCGTTTCCAAACTTTGCTAATGTCTTCAGCCGTTCCGGCGGAGCAGTCAGCACCTATGAATCGATGCAGACCGAGCTAATCCACAAGTATTCCAATGGGCTCACGTTCCAATCTACATGGACTTGGGCGCGCAACCTGGCGGACACCGAATCGTGGCCGGGTTCTGTCTTTTCCGGGGAAGTCACAGGCCGGGCGATGAACCAATACAACCTGAGAGGGGACTATGGGAATGTCGGAGGCACCCGCAAACATCGTTGGATCACGACCATGGTGGACGAGCTTCCGATTGGCAAGGGGCACCGTCTTCTGGGCAACGCCGATGGAGTGCTGAACGGAATCGTCGGAGGCTGGCATCTGAGCACCATTTTCTTAGCTCAAACCGGACCCTTCCTGACTCCTTTTATTCAGTTTGATTCCTCCGGGAACGCCCTTTCTGGCTTTAATCGACCCGACTTGTTCGGCCAGCCCAACGTTTCCCATCCTACCCCCCAGCAGTGGTTCAATCCGAACGTATTCGCCTGCCCCGGCGAATCCCTAGGACAGGACCTGACCGGAAATCAGCTGAACTGCTCGGTGGGTCCAATTGGCCGCTTTGGCAACGCTCATGTGGGGACGCTAATCGGCCCCAAAACATTTAACTTCTCCTTGGGACTGGGCAAAAGCTTCCGGCTCACCGAGCGATTTACGTTGAATTTCGAGAGTAGCTTTACCAACGTCCCCAACCACGTAAACTTCGATGATCCGGGCAACAATCTGACTGACGGCCATTTCGGACAGGTTACCAGCGCTCGCTCTGGTGACGCCGGAGGGAGCCGCGTCGGGCAGTTTGCGCTAAGAATCGAGTTCTAGGCCGTATAACGATCCTCCCAAGCTTGAGGGCCGCCCCGAATGTGGCGGCCTTTCCGGCTTACTGGCCAGCTCCTCAAATCCCGTACGAACGATTCTCACCTCTATTCATACACGCTTGTGAATGCCTTGTTTGAAGTTGCTGAGCATGTGATCACAGGTCCGCATAGTAAAGGCGACGATTGGCATCGTCGTGGTCTTGTCGGTAGGACTCGGGAAAATGCTGGCGTCGCAAATGTAGAGATTGGGAACGTCGTGGGTCTGCGCCCACTTGTTCGTAACCGACGTCTTCGCGTCATTTCCAAACCGGCAGACTCCGGTTTCGTGCAAACTGGTCCCTGGACGGTTAGGTTCGTCGTCCATACCCCACATCTCTCCGCCCATGGCCTTGAAGAGATCCGCCATCACTCGTTTTGAGTGTTCCCACATCAAGAGTTCGTTCTGGCCCCACTGAAAATGAAATCGAAGCTGTGGAATTCCGAAAATGTCTTTCTTGTCCGGATCAATGTCGACGTAATTAGTCGGGCTAGGAAGCGACGGCGCCTGGATGAGAGCGCCGATGCCAGTCGGGTAGTATCGCTTGATATCGTGTTTGAATTGCAATCCGAATCCCTCTATTTGTCCGTAATATCCTGGGAAATCCCCACAACCGCCCCCCATGTATACCGAGTAGCCTCGAATGAATTGTTCTTCATGCGGGTTCTTCAGGTTCTGCCAGCGCGGCATCCACGCGACGGTAGAGTCGGCAATGTTGTCGGGAGTCGCAGGCTGCCCAAGAAGCCGCGGCAGGTATCCATAACCAGGGGAACCGTACAGGTGATCGCATAGGTTCCGACCGAGCTGCCCGCTGGAATTCGCGATTCCGGTTGGCCAGTGGCGGGATTTCGAATTCAACATGATGTGTGCCGTCTCGACGCAGGAAGCGGCAAGCACAACCACCTTGGCGTAGACCTCTACTTCCTGACGGGTACCGCGGTCGATATATGCGACGCCCTTGGCCAAGCCGTTCTCGTCGGTAATTACACTTCTTACCAGGGCATTTGTGAGCAAGGTCAGATTCTTGGTGGCTTCGGCATCTGGAATCGTGAACCACGTCGGAGAGAAGAAAGACCCGGCATCACAGCCGCGGCTGCAGTTCCCGCAATAGTGACAGGCTGGATGATCGTAGTGGTCCACCGTGAGTTGGGCGCAGCGGTCCGGCAAATACGGAACACCAATCTTTTCGGCGCCCTTCTGAATGATGTGATCAATACAACGCCAGGGCATTGGCGGCAGATACTCGCCATCAGGATTGCTCGGCCGGTTTTGAATTGTGCTGGCCACTCCCATATATCGTTCGGCCTTCGAAAACCATGGCGAAATCTCCGCGTAGTCGACCGGCCAGTTTTCACCGAACCCATCAAAATCTGCTGCCTTGAAATCGATGTCTCCGTAACGGGCCGAAGAGCGCCCCCAAAAATTGGCCTTGCCGCCGGTTGCCTTGCAACGCTTCCAGTACCAATCAGTGCCCGGCGCATTTGCATAGGCAATGTCATGTTCAAAAAGATCTCTTCCCTCGCTGTATTCGGATTCTTCTACGGAGTAGGGCTCTTGGTGCGCCTTGCCTTCGAAACGCAGGGGATTGCCGTAGCCCCGAAACTTCAGGTCGTAAACCTGCCGGTGCTGCCGAAAATCCTCTGTGGGATCCGTGCGCGGCCCAGAGTTGATGGCGCACACTTGCAACCCTGCTTCGCACAGGATCTTCATGGCCATTCCGCCGCCGGCGCCAGTTCCTACCACAATTGCGTCATAGATCTTGGTTGTCAATGAAACAATCCTCGCTGACTCTTGCCCGTCTAGTTCTAGGCCGTTGGAGCGAAAGCAACTGGACGCTATGGTTCACGCAGATGCGTGTGTTCGGGATCGTCAGGATGCGGACAGCTCGGCATCTTTGGCCATACCGTCCGAAGCCCGGGATATCCCAGGCTCTCTAATCCGACTTTGGTTGTGTAGTAACCGACAACCGTGTAATCGCGCATCATTTGAAAAAATGCGCGTCCACTCTCCGTCGTCGGTTTGAATTTCGCCTTGTACGCTAGTTCTTCCAACAGCGCATTCTGTTGCTCGCGAGTACAGTCCATGAACTCCCGCTCAAATTCTGAATGGCTACGTGTATTCATCCAGCCTAGCCCCGCGAGAAACCGACTTTGCGCCTCATTCCCCATTTCAATCGTGTCCTGTGTCGAACGCACGTCGCGCGATGCGCTCACCGGAACCTTGTTGGCCACCATGAAATCGATGAACTCCGCGACGCCAGCTTTCTTTGCTCCGGGCGTATCGTCTTCCGGAATGATCATCTCCGCCAAATGCTCGACCATTCTGAATTGCTGCGGGGAGAAGAAAAGAGGGTTGTAGGGGCCAGCATCAATCGGCGCCGTCGCGGCAGGTTCCTGATGATGAGCACATGCGAACGCCCATTGATGGAACCCGGGAAAGCTCGCCGCCACAGACGCGATGCCGATAAAGCGGAGGATTTCCCGACGTTCTATTCCCTGTCCGCCCATCGGCGACTCCTGGTGCAACGCCTTGCCGCTTGTGGTTGCCTTGCGCCTTGTAGCACCTCTCCGAATACGGTGTCAAGCAGCGCTAGGTCTGAACTGGCAATCGCCCTTGGGTGCTTGAATCGTGGAATCGGCGGAGTAAAGACAGGATCAATCGGAACCATGGGCAGATTTAGCGCTCGACATTTCCCATGACGTCAAACGCCATACTCCAGGATGCCCTTGCGGTTAATACTTGTGCGCTCGCACGACAAACCGCTTCGGTGCCGGACCGACGAAATAGAATGGATAGCAGGTCACGAGCGTGAGCGTGGATCCCGGTGCCGAAGGCTCGAGAACCGTGGTGTCATCGGGTTCGACGACCTTTGCCCAGTCTACCCCGTAGCGAAATAATCCGGTTGTTGTCTGAATCTGAATCTCATCGTTTTGGTGGATGTCTTTCAAGTCGCGGAAGAACGTGTCGCGATGCCCAGCGATTCCAGTGTTCCCGGATTCTCCTGGAAGAGAAGTGCCTTCGATATGTCCTGCACCCAGCCGCAATATTCGCGAATTGGTCCCTTGCAGAACTGCGACGGAGACTCCCAGCCTCGGGATATCGATGCGGCCCAGAACGTCGCCCGTTTTGAGCGTTGGTCGAGGCTGGGTGTCGTGGTACTTGTTCTCCAGTTGGATCTGCTTCTCCAGGGACCGCTTTGCAGACACCTGGTAGAGCCGGGCGTCGAGCAGATTGAAACCGACGTAGCAGAGGGCAAGAGTACCAGTAACGAAAAGGAGGCGTTGACTCCAACTAAGAAACCGCTGAACTCTCGTGGGGAGTGTCTCCCGTTCAGTTTTGAGCTGCATGATCATTCGTCTTTGCCGCTGATGGTGACTGTGCGGACGGTGCGAAATAGCCGGTCCGGGAGCGGACCGACAAACGTCCACGACCTGGTGCGCTGGCCTTCACTTGCACGACCCGATAGCTTCCGTCCCGCTTTTTGTTCGTGGGGACATACGCAATGGTGTACTGATTGCGGATGTCGCGCGCGATCTGTTCGCAGATGGGGGCAACGTCCTTTAACGATTCCGGCAGGAAGGCCTCGCCGCCTGTGTCCTTGGCAAGCCGCTTGAGTACCTTAGGGTTTCGATCGGCATCTTGATCATCGAAAATGCCGATAGTGTAGATGATCGCGTCGGGCTGCCCTGCCATGGCCATGATTTCGCCGAGCTTATGCTTGCTGGCGTTGTCGCCGCCATCACTGATTACGATCAGCACCTTCTTGTCGCGATTGCCCTTCTTTAGATGCTCGAGAGCGGCAGCAACCGCATCGTACAGTGCTGTCTCACCACGGGCGCGGATGCTGGACAGAGCAACTTCCAATTGAGTCGCTTGGTCTGTGAACGGCGCATTGCCGCGAAGGCCAAACGAGACTGCTTCGTTGAAATTGACCACGAACATCTGGTCGTGCGGATTGCTAGAGCGGGCAAACACCAACGCGGCAGCAACCACGTCCCGGAGCTTCGGACCCATGCTTCCACTGTTATCGACAACCAGGCCCACCGTGACCGGGATATCTTCGTGACTGAAGTACTTGATCGGTTGCAGCACTCCGTTTTCGTAAACCTGGAAATCGTCCTTACCGAGTCCGGAGACAAGAATGTTTTTGCGGTCCTGGGCAGTTGCACGCAAAACCACCATGTCAACATCTACTCGAATGGTGTATTCGTCGCCCGAGCGATTGTGCGACAAAGTGGGTTCTTGTGGCCGAGCCAAGCTAGCTAATGTAATCAGCACTAGAAGAACACCCAGCCAGTTAGCGGAATGCTCCATGGCGTGCCTCAGGACTCTTTGCAGATATGGCGCGGACACAGAAGGCTCGGTCATCCGTCGCTTTCTTTCGTTGCAACCTGAGCCGTGCCGGGAGGAACCGGACGGTCGCAATGTTTCGCGCCGTCCGGCATCCGATCAACTCACATGGATCGGTCGCCCCCGCAGATCCATCTCTTTACTTGGCTCAGACGGTTCGCTTCGAAATTAACGAAAGAGCGAGGCCGACGCCAATCGTCAGCAACCCGATCAATGCAATCAGGGGCAGCGGACTTGCTGTTTTCGGCAGGGGGTGAGCGGCGGCCACAGTTACTGATTCGGTGGCAGGCACGGCCACTGGTTCAGCGGTAGCCACTGGAGGTGGTTCAACAACCTGGGCCAATTCAACTGGCTCCCCGGTAGGGGCAACGGCCTCGACCGGCGCCGTCTTCAAAGCCTCGATGGGAGAGGCCGCCAGCTCGATCGGAGTCGCGAGCACAGGCTCATTGGTTTCCTTGGCCAACTCGATGGCTCTCGACTTCGCGTAGACAAACTCTTCACCCCATGCGTGGCCAGGGTAAAACCATGCTCTCAGAGCCTCTGGCTGTCCAACGGGACGCTCGCGAAATGTGATTACCGTCTTGTCCGTTGTCTTCAAACGGTAGTTTGGGATGGCGAGGATAGTTGTAAACAGGTGGGTCTCTTCTTGATTGAAGATCTGAACGATATGGCGGTCGGATTGTGAATCCAGAATCTTGAAAACATACGTACCCGCCGGCAACGTTTGAGCGCCTACGCCTGGAACTTCGACGGGCCCGCTGAAGGTGATAACAGTCTTTCTGTTCCAGTCATCCGCCATCGCCGCTGGCACAATGAGGACAAAGAGCACGGTAAGGCACATTACGATTCCCAACCCTTTACGCAGTTTCATGATTTCTCCTATATTTCTTCCCGACAAACTCGCCCGGTTGTGGTTGCGTAACAAGACCTCTTTCATGCTGTCGGCATCACAAGAGGCCTGCAGCCGGAGAGTCCGGCCGTTCTTCAGACCGTGGAGAGTTGTTCGAGGGCAAGTATCGGGCATTGAGGGTTCGATTACTGGTCAATATTGACCGCGCATCTTTCACGAACGTACGACACGGCAGGCAATCCCTGCTTTCGCCTCCGACAGGCATCCTGATCCCAATCTCGGCACATGAGCTATCTTGCTCAGATTTCGCCCCTACCCATCTGTCATCCTTCATTCTGCTTAGTGTGTCGGCCGAACGCCAGCGTGTGTTCGTGGCTCTCGCCGCCAAGTCGCTGTCGTGCGCGTGGCACGAAATCCCAACCGAGGCGAATACATCCAGCATCAAAACTTGACGCGAATCCCGAGAAACATCCGGTTCCGCGAGCAGAAAGTCTGAGGTCAGTTAGGGTATGCATACGACATTGCAAAAGAATCTGAGTTGGGTGAGCGCAGTGCTGCTGCTGTCGCTCGCAATTGCGGTACTACCACTTCGAGCAACCGCTCAAGACCGGCCAGACACTCAGCAGAGCGCCCAACAAGACGATCCCCCGAGCCGGGTGGCTCGACTCGGCTACATGGAGGGCTCGGTTTCATTGCAGCCGGCTGGTGAATCGGAGTGGGTGCAGGCGGTTGCAAACCGGCCCATGACGACCGGCGACAAACTCTGGGCAGACAAGGACTCACGCGCCGAACTGCAATTCGGCTCGGCCGTGATTCGACTGGACGCCAATACCGGTTTCTCTTTTCTCAATCTGGATGACCGCTCGGTTCAGATCCAGCTTACGTCAGGTTCGCTGAATGTCAGCGTGCGGCAACTGGACAGCGACGACGTCTTCGAAGTCGACACGCCGAACCAGGCGTTCTCCATTCTCCAGCCCGGGAGCTATCGGGTTACGGCCAGTGAAGACGGAACCTACACGGTCGTTAGCGTGCGGCAAGGCGAGGGCGAGTCGACCGGCAACGGCCAAAACTTTACGCTGCATGCGGGGCAGAAAGGCACGTTCAGCGGAACCGACTCGCTGACGGCCGACGTGGTTCAAATCGGCGGCCCCGATCAGTTTGACAACTGGGCATACAGCCGCGAGCACCGGCACGACGACTCGCGCTCGGCGCAATACGTGTCGCACGACGTGGTCGGCTATGACGACCTGGACGACAATGGCGACTGGCGCGACGATTCGAACTACGGGCATGTCTGGTACCCCAATCGCGTATCTGCGGGTTGGGCGCCCTATCACGATGGCCATTGGGATTGGATCTCTCCCTGGGGATGGACGTGGGTAGATGACGCTTCGTGGGGCTACGCTCCATTTCACTATGGACGCTGGGTGACCGTCGGCGGACGCTGGGGCTGGGTGGCCGGACCTGTAGCCGTGCGGGCGGTTTATGCGCCGGCGCTGGTGGTTTTTATTGGCGGCGGGGGTGCTGGCTTCGGCGGCAATGTGGGATGGTTTCCGCTGGGCCCGCGCGAAGTCTATATGCCCTCGTACCACGTCAGTCGGGAGTATGTGAATCGGGTCAACGTCAGCAATACCACCGTCAATAACGTCACGATTACGAACGTCTACAACACGACCATCGTCAACAAAACCACGAACATCACGAATGTGACGTACGTGAACAGGAATGTGCGAGGAGGTGTAACGGCGGTTCCACAACGCGCTTTCATGAGTGCTCAGCCTGTAGGCAGAGCCGCGGTTGTTGTGAACGCGCGGGATATCGCCCGTGCGCCCATCAGTTCGAGGGTTGCGGTTGCTCCCACGCGAGAGAGCGTGCTTGGAGCCAGAGCTGCGACTGCGAACCGTGTAGCCGCGCCGCCAGCAGCAGTGGCGAACCGGCAAGTGATCGCCAAGGCGACACCACCACCGCCTCCGGTCGCTTTCGCAAGACAACAACAGGCTCTGGCAGCACATCCTGGTCAGCCTCTGGCGAGCCATGAAGTTCGGAGCTTGCGTCCAGCCAATGCGCCCGCGACGCAACCAATGGTGAGGCAGGCGCCTCCGGGCAAGGCAGCGACGCCCAACATGGGACGTCCAGGGAATCAGCCGAACCAACCCAGCGCTGCCAGACCAGGGCAACCCGGCAATCCGCCACCTGCGAACCAGCCAGCAAGCCGCCCGAGCAACCAGCCGGCGGCGAATGAACGTCCGGGAGCGGCCAATCCTGCTCAGCCGAACCGTCCATCATTGGCGCAACCGAATCAGCCGGTACCAACGCAACCAGCCAATCGCGCCGAGCCGAATCGTCCAACCGAGCCGCCCGTGCGGAATGAGCGTCCACCATCGGCGCAACCGAATCAGCCAGTACCGACGCAGCCAACCAATCGCCCCGAGCCGAACCGTCCAACTGAGCCGCCCGTGCGGAATGAGCGTCCCCCGGTAGCACAGCCGCATCAGCCGGTGCCGACACAGCCAACCAATCGCCCCGAGCCGAACCGTCCAACTGAGCCGCCCGTGCGGAATGAGCGTTCCCCGGTAGCACAGCCGCATCAGCCGGTGCCGTCACAGCCAACGAATCGGCCCGAGCCGAACCGTCCAACTGAGCCACCTGCGCGGGATGAGCGTCCCCCGGTGGCGCAGCCGCATCAGCCGGTGCCGACGCAGCCAACCAATCGCCCCGAGCCGAACCGTCCAACCGAGCCACCTGCGCGGAATGAGCGTCCCCCGGTGGCACAACCGCATCAACCGGTGCCCGCACAGCCAACGAACCGGCCCGAGCCGAACCGTCCAACCGAGCCACCTGCGCGGAATGAGCGTCCCCCGGTGGCGCAGCCGCATCAACCGGCGCCGACACCGCCAACGAATCGACCTGAACCGAACCGGAACCAGCCTTCCTCGCGTCCACAAACTCCTCCGCCGAGCGCCCAACCACGCACGCCGGCTCCGGAGACGAAACCGGCGACATCGCCCCAACGCCAGCAACCGAAGGTGCAAACACCCGAGCAGAAAAAACAAGAGGAGAAACGGCGGCAGGAGGAACAGCAGAAACCCAAGGGGGAGTAGAGGGTCGACGGTGTCGTTCCACGATCCGGCACGAGTTCACACTGGAACGTGGGAAGATCAGGTCAACTTTCTTCACGGGAATTGCCGGTAGTTTCGTGTTAGCAAGGGTCAGCGTTGTTGCCCAGGCTATAGCGTCCCCGACGGGATTTGAACCCGTGTCACCGGCGTGATAGTCGTCTTAGGTTCGCAACTTATTGAAATGAAACGGCACGGATAGCGCTCTAGACTAGGGTACTCATCGAACTGAACCTCGTTCATCCTTTCGCCTGATTGATGCCGTGCCAGCTGGCAAATGAGTCAAACTAGGTTCCAGCTTCCTCCAAACCGCGTGGCGAAGTTGCCGAAGGGCAGAGGTGAGTTCAGTGTGTTCAGCGTG
>JADGNQ010000061.1 GCA_017883385.1 Candidatus Sulfotelmatobacter sp. | reverse complement strand
CCACCGCGTACTCAACCCGCTTCCCAACTTCTTGTGACATGCGTTCTCCTCCCGAGAACTGTCACCATTTTCCATGTCTCAGTTTTGGGGTGCACTCCAAGCGCCCGTGTCTCTATTCTTCTTCTTTTTCCTGATGTTCATCATCACAACCATGCGGAACATCGACCTGCATCCCATGAACTACTTCTTCCTCGCCACCGCATTCTTCGCCTTCCATCTATTGCTGGCGTACCTGGTGGATCACATTTCCATTCACGCGGCAATGGCCATTGCATCGGTCGTTTCGGTAGCCCTGGTAGTGAGCTATTTGCGGCTGGTTGTAGGAATGCGCTTTGCCGCCCTCGAAGCCGGAACAGCGCAACTCATCTACCTCGTGCTGTTCTCCTACGCATTCTTCTGGAAGGGCTACACCGGACTAGCCATCACGGTGATCGCGATCATCACCCTGTTCGTGGTGATGCAGGCCACCGGACGCATCCGCTGGTCTGAGCGGTTTGCGACACGGGGCGCGGTGCCACTGCCGAGCCCGAGGTAAATCGACACGGGGCGGCAGGTCACAGCCGCCCCCTCGACACCTATGTGGGGACAGCCGCCCCTCGGCTAGCTTGCCCTGAGCGATGCCGAAGGGTCGAGCGAAGCTCGACCGCCCGTCGGTCCAAGCGGGAAACTGAGGCGTTACAATCCCTTCAATCAGGCGCGTGCTTTTCCGCTACAATCTCTCCCGGCATGCTCCGGACTGAACTGTTCGCTGACCCTCACAACGTCTTCCTGCACGATCTCATACTCGATTCCTGCCGCTGCAACGCGCAGAAGATCGCATTGATCGACGCCTCGTGTGGCCGCCGCCTGACCTACTCCGAATACGGCGACACAGTCGAATCTCTCGCCCGTGGCTTGATCGCCGCCGGCGTCAAGCCCGGCGAAGTCGTCGCCATCTTCCTCGCAAACTCCTGGGAATTTTGCGTCGCGTTCCATGCCGCCCAACTCGCTAGAGCCATTCCTACGCTACTCAACCCCACCTACCGCGAGCGCGAAGTCCGCTATCAACTGGAAAATTCAGGCGCTGTCCTCTTGATCACGGATGGCGGAAACATCGAGGGCATCAACCTCGCCGGACTGCCCAACCTCCGCCGCCTCTACACCACGCGCCAACCTGCATCGGGCGCCGAGCCTTTCGCCAACCTGTTGAGTCCGGCGACCGCGGCTTATCCCAAACTCGCTCAGTCGTCCGAGCAGACCCTCGCCGCACTGCCCTACTCAAGCGGAACCACAGGTCTTCCCAAGGGAGTCATGCTCTCGCACTACAATCTCGTCGCGAACGTGTACCAACTTCTAGGCCCCAATGCGGCGATCCTCAACTCTGCCGACAACATCCTCTGCTGCCTTCCTCTCTACCACATCTACGGTCTGAATGTGATTCTCAATCCCGCGCTGATGATGGGAGCGACGCTGGTCCTGGTACCGCGTTTCAACGTACCGATGCTCACGAAGCTCCTCATCGACGAAGCCATCACCATGATGCCTCTCGTGCCGCCCGCCATGAACGCTCTCTGCCAGGCAGCCGAAGCCGGGCAGTTTCCCCGCGATCACAAGGTGCGGTGGGTCAAATCTGGCGCCGCACCGCTTGCTCCTGATCTCGCGCGCCGCTTCACCGCGCTCACCAACATTCTCGTCTGCCAGGGATACGGGATGACCGAGGCCTCTCCCGTCACTCACGTCGGTTTTATCGAGCCCGCCCTCTATCACCCGGACTCCATTGGCCATCCTCTCGCACAAACCGATTGCCGAGTCCTGGCGCAAAGTGACATCGATCCCGCCGACACGCCCGATGACCTTACTGAGGCCCTGGCCGGGCAGCCCGGCGAGCTCGTCATGCGCGGCCCACAGTTTATGCTCGGCTATTGGAAGGAACCACAAGCAACCGCCGCCGTTCTGCGCGATGGATGGTTCTGGTCCGGCGACATCGTCACACGCGACTGCGAAGGCTTTTACCGCGTCGTCGACCGCCGCAAGGAAATGATCAAGTACAAGGGCTTCCCCGTGGCTCCGGCTGAAGTGGAGTCCGTGCTGCTCGAACACCCGGCCGTGAAGGAGTGCGGAGTCGTCGGTCGTCCCGATGCCGTCGCTGGAGAAATCCCCGTCGCATTTGTTGCCCTGCGCGACGGATTTGTCGACGGCAAGAAACTCGAGGCAGAACTCTGCGCCTTCGTCGCCGACCGCCTCACGCACTACAAACAGCCGCGCGAAATCCGCTTCGTTGACGCTGTCCCCAAAACCGCATCCGGGAAAATCCTGCGCCGCGAACTCAGAAAGACTCTCTCCTGAACTTCATGCTGAAGTCCAGCCGGGCAACAAACGATTGACGCGGCAAGAAACCTGACTGCCCCCGGATCGGCTTGCGAGTAACTCGTTACAAAATCCGAACAGGAACCAGCGATGTACTTGTGTGCACTTGACCACTTCTCCGCGGCAAGTCTAGATTCCTTTCCAATGTTGTCCCGTTCTTTCCTCATTCGAGGATAGAAATTTCATTGGGGCTCCCGCCACACCCATAGCGCTGTTCTGTTGGCGGTGGGGCACGGGACCGGCCTTCGGCTGGCCCGCAGCTTGAACCGAACAGCAAAGACCAACCTCGCGCCCGCCTTCGCAAAACGCACCAGAACCATGAAGCCACAAGTGTGTCTATCCCTGCACGGAGGTGCAACTATGAAGCGCTGGAAGCTCTCCCCCGTAGTTCTCTGTCTTGCCGTTGTTTCTCTTTCAAGCCTGGAACTTCAGTCGCAAAACGACCCTGGTCCCCGTCCTGGTCCGGCGGCCGCGGGTAGTTTCTTCTCAACCCTGAATGCTACCGAGCAAGCGTTCTTCAATCAGGCGCAAGTGCGCTTTTTGGAGGTGAACTCCGTCTCCGGCACCGTCACAGGTGAGGAGGGACTGGGCCTGGGGCCGAGTTTCAATGGCAACAGTTGCGCCCAATGCCATGCCCAGCCGGCAATCGGCGGCAGCAGCCCCGGCCTCACCAGCCCGCAAATCCCGATGGCAAATCCACAGGTCGCTCTCGCTACGTTAGACGGAGCCACCAACTTGGTTCCGGAATTCATCACCGCTGCCGGACCGGTTCGTGAAGCTCGGTTCGTAAAGAACCCGAACGGCACACTCGATGGCGGAGTCCACGGCCTCTACACCGTCACTGGCCGCTCCGATGCCTCCGGATGCAATCTGGCGCAACCAGACTTCCCCACTGCCATCGCCAACAACAACGTGATCTTCCGCATTCCCACGCCGCTGTTCGGCCTGGGTTTGGTAGAGGCCACACCTGACTCCATCCTGCAAGACAACCTCGCCTCGACCCAGTCCGCGAGAGCTGCCCTGAAGATTGGAGGTGTTTTCAACACCAGTGGAAACGACGGCACCATCACTCGTTTCGGCTGGAAAGCTCAGAACAAGTCGCTGCTCGTATTCGTAGGAGAGGCCTATAACGTCGAGCAAGGCGTCTCCAACGAAGCCTTCCCCAACGAACGCAGCGCGGTGGCCGGCTGCGTCTTCAACAATTCCCCGGAAGACCCCACCGTCCTGGTCAATGGCAACCCCAGCAGCCCCAACTTCGGCACCACCGTCGGAACTGCTTCCGAGATGGCCTCCGACATCGTGAATTTCGCAGCCTTTAGTCGCCTGTCGGCTCCGCCAACTCCGGCATCGTCGACACCGTCCATCCAGAGAGGATCCAGCTTGTTCACTACCATAGGCTGTTCACTCTGCCACTCTCCGTCGCTCACCGCCAGCCCGTCGGTCTTCACCGGCATGTCCAACGTAACCTACAACCCGTATTCCGACTTTGCTGTTCACCACATGGGCACGACCCTGTCGGATGGTGTCCACCAAGGCGTCGCTGGGCCTGATCAATTCCGCACAGCTCCGCTGTGGGGGTTGGGCCAGCGCCTCTTCTTCCTCCACGATGGCCGCACCAGTGATCTGATCCAGGCGATCCATGCCCATAGCAGCCCTGGCTCGGAGGCCAACCAGGTCGTTCACAAGTTCGGGAACATGAGTGCAAATCAGGTTCAGGACCTCCTGAACTTCCTGCGATCGTTGTAGAAACGGCTCGCGGATAACCGGATCGCGGAGGGCCGCTCAGGCTCTCCGCGATTCGCTTTGATCAAACGCGCTGCGGATTAGAAGAAAGTAATCAAATGAAATGCCTGCTTCGTCCGCCCTCGCTTGGGTTGCCTGTGAGGGAACTTTCGAGTCGCTTTCTCCGTATCTTTTCTTGACAGCGAATTCACCTCCGGAACACGCGCCAAGCGTCCCGGGAAGGAGAACCACCATGGAAGGACTTACTGGTCTCGCAGCAATCGTCATGATTTTCGGGATGCCCACGGCCGCGTTGGCCATGTACACGTTTTATCGGACGCGCAAACTGCGCACCGAAGAGCGCCTGGCAGCGATCCAGCGGGGAGTGAACGTCCCCATGGAACCTGAACTTTCAGAGACTGCACGTTCCCGCCGCGCCGGGATTTTGCTCATCGCAGGCGCCGTCGGCTACATGCTGACCTTCACGATAATCGCGAGAGTTGAGCCCGACGCCTTGATCGCCGCGGCTTTCGGCGCCATCCCGTTCGCGCTGGGCCTGGGCTTCTTCCTGGATTCAGCCCTGATCCGCCGTGACGCCCGCGCCTAGAAAGCTGCGCGGACCGAGCGAATGAAGCGGTGCACCACCCTCGTCCTCCCGTTTCATGGGAGGACCGGGTGGGGAGTCTGATCTTCACTCCCCGGTCAGAAACTTATACTGCGCCTCAGTCAGCGGAACCACACTCAGCCTACCCTGGCGCACCAGCGGAGACTCTGCAAACAACTTGTTCGCCTTGGCCTCAGCCAGCGTCACCGGCTTCGCGCTGGCCCTCCCCACTTTGATCTTGACTTGCGGATTCTTCATGTCGGAAGCATCCACCGACACCACCGTCGCAGTTCCCACCGCGCTCTTCTCATCCCCGGTGTGGTAAATCACGAGCCGCTCGCCCGGCTTCATCCCCCGAAGATTTTTCAACGCCACAGGATTCGACACCCCATCCCAGGTCGTTGCCTTGTCCCGCTGCAAGTCCGCAAACGAATACGTTGACGGTTCTGTTTTCAGAAGATAGTCCATAGTCCCATTCCGCGCGTCGCGGCGCCCCTTCTAGTTCGGCTTCTTGTCCTTTTCATCCGGCGGCGGCGTGTCCTGCTTCGGTGGCACGGTCGAGTCCTTGGGATGATCCTCATACACCGAGTACTGCCCCTGCGGCCGCTTTAGCTTGATCGTGAGCGCCGTCTTAGGTTTGTCGATGTCAAAGTCTTCCCCGTAGGTCTGAAAGCCCGTGGCCAGCACCTGCACGCGCAGCTTACCGTACGGAATGCCGTCGAAGTCCGCCTTCCCCTCGGCGTCGGTCTTCAATTCCATACCCCCGTGCCCCTGCTTGCCGTGCCCAGTTACCGGATGCATGATCACAGCGGCATTCCGCACTGGCTTGCCGTTGTCGTCCTTGACCACCACAAAATTCAACCAGGACGTCGGCTCGTCGTCCTTGTCTTTTTGCCCGACCGCCACGCCCGCCATGACGATCATCGACAGCACTACCCCGGTCATCCAAATCTTTTTCATGGGTGCCATTCTATGCAGCCGCGACCTTGGCTGTCATCCCCCATTTTCTACTTCAGCCCTCGCTCGCCTGCCTCTCTTTTACAATGCCAGGGTGAAGACTTGGGATGTAATTATCGTCGGTGGAGGCATCATTGGCCTCGCGCTGGCCATCGCGCTGCGCAAACGCGGCGCGACCGTTCTGGTGGTCGAGCGCGGAGAACCTGGCCGCGAAGCCTCTCACGCCGCTGGCGGCATGCTGGTCGACTGCCCCCTCGAAACGCCAACGGCCCTGCAACCGCTGGCGACGGCCAGCGCACGCATGTACCCGGAATTTGCCCACGAACTGGAACTCGAGTCGAGCATGAAAGTGGATCTAAGGAGCCAGGGAACAATTCTTCTTCCTTCCGCCGAGCACCTTCACCACCTGGAGGGTGCACCGTTGCCGGCGGCTGCTGTGGCGGAATCGGAGCCCGCACTAGTCGCCCCAGACCGCCCCGCGTTCCTCCTGCAGGAGCGCAGCGTCGATCCCCGTGCGCTCACGACTGCCGCCTTGAAGACCGCGAAGAATCGCGGCGTGGATTTCTCCTCTGGCGATGAGGTCACCGCAGTGAACGTTACCGACGGCCACGCCATCGGTGTCACCACGATCAAGACATTTTTTCTCGCAGCCAAAGTCGTCAACTGCGCCGGTGCATGGTCGGGCCAGATCGCGCCGCACGCCTTCCCCACCCGCCCGGTCAAAGGCCAGATGCTCTGCCTGGTCATGCCGTCGCGCAATCTACTGAAGCACGTCATCCGTTCACCGAAGGTCTATCTCATCCCGCGCAGCGATGGCCGTCTGCTGGTTGGCGCCACGGTGGAAGAAGCCGGATACGACAAACGCGTCGATCTCGCAACAATTCAGGGTCTGCACAACGCCGCAGTGGCCCTCGTCCCAAAACTCGCTGACGCTCGCATCCTGGAGAACTGGGCGGGACTTCGGCCGGGAACTCCTGACGCGCTCCCGATTCTCGGCCAGACCCAGACTCGCGGCTACTACGTTGCCACCGGCCACTTCCGCGACGGCATTCTCCTCGCCCCCATCACCGCAGAGGTAATGACTGCGGTGGTTGAAGGCCGCACCCCGGACTACGACCTAACCGCATTCTCGCCTGCAAGATTCAAGTGAAACCGTGGCACAACCGAAAGGTGGGTGCCCCATTTCTCGCGTTTTTTGCGAGAAGTGGGGCTTTTGGCCTCAGGCTCCATGGAACTTCTGTTGAGTGTTATCCGTTCCTCCATTACGCTGGTCACGAGCTATGCTTCCTTTCGTTGTCACGATTCTGTTTTAGCCGGGAGCCAATAGCTAAGAGCGGAGCAATCTGGAATCTCATGCAACTCTCAATCGAAAATGTCAGCAAACGCTACGGTGGTGGAAATTGGGCCCTGCGAAACTTCACCCTGCAACTAGGTCCAGGCGTACTTGGTCTGCTCGGTCCCAACGGCGCGGGCAAGACCACACTCATGAGCATCCTCTCCACCATCACGCGCGCCACCGAAGGCCGCGTCGTCTGGAACGGCGCCGACCTCGCCGCGAATCCCGACTCTCTGCGCTCGACTCTCGGCTACCTCCCGCAAGATTTCGGCGTCTATCCCAACCTGAACGCAGTCGAGTTCCTCGAATACCTGGCCGCGGTCAAAGGCCTCGACGCGCCCTCCTCCAAAACGCGTATTGACGAACTCCTGAACCTCGTAAACCTGACGGACGTCCGCAAACGCCCGTTGGGCGGCTATTCCGGCGGGATGAAGCAGCGCGTCGGCATCGCGCAGGCCCTGCTCAACGATCCGCAACTACTGATCGTCGATGAGCCCACGGCCGGCCTCGATCCCGAAGAGCGCGTGCGCTTTCGCAATCTACTCTCTGAACTCTCCGGTGAACGCATCGTCATCCTCTCCACCCACATCGTCTCCGACGTCGAAGCCACCGCGACTGACATCGCCCTGATCTCGCAAGGCACTCTCGTGGCCCACGCGTCTCCGGAAGAACTCCTTCGCAAAGTGGAAGGCAGAGTCTGGGAGTGGGTCCTTCCCAGCGCCGACCTCAACGCGGCCCGCCAGCGCCATCTGATCAGCAACACTGCCCGCCGCAGCGACGGCGTGCACGCTCGTGTTCTCGGCGACGCCCCGCCCAACGGCGCCCAGCCCGTCACGCCCAACCTCGAAGACGCCTACCTCTATTGCCTCTCCCAGCACCGTGCCGGAGTCGCTGCATGAACTCTGCCCGCGTGCTCTATCAAATGGTCCGCGCCGATTTCCTGGAACGCGTCCGCCGCTACAGTTTTCTGGTCACGCTTGCGGCGGCGCTATACCTCGCATATGCCGTCGCCGCCGAGAAAGTCTGGATGGTCGTCGGCGATGGCTACCGTGGTGTCTACAACTCCGCGTGGATCGGCGCCCTCATGACCGTGTGCTGTTCCACTTTCCTCTCGCTGGTCGGCTTCTACGTCGTAAAGAACTCCGTGCAGCGCGACGCCGATACGCGCGTCGGCCAAATCCTGGCAGCCACACCCATGCGCAAGGACTTTTACACTTTCGCGAAAACGCTGAGTAATTTCGCCGTCCTCGCGTGCATGGTCGGGATCCTTATGCTGGCCGCTCTGGCTATGCAACTCGTTCGTGCCGAGGCCCATTCTTTTTCTCTTTGGAAACTCTGGTCACCCTTCATCTTCCTTGCGCTGCCAACCATGCTTTTGGCGGCCAGCGTTGCTGTGCTCTTCGAAACTCTCCCCGTGCTGCGCGGAGGCGTGGGCAACGTCGTGTATTTCTTCCTATGGACTGGCGCGATCGCCCTGGGTGCTACGGGCGTCGATGACCCCACTGGTCTACAACTCCTTTACCGCAGCACGCGCAGCGCCCTGCATGCGCTTGATCCCACCAATCCTGAGAATTTCCACTTCAGCCTGACCATCGGAGGCGAACGCGCCGTCCGAACCTTTCCTTGGAACGGAATCGATTGGACCGTCAACGTCTTGCTGGTGCGCCTGCTCTGGATCGGCGTCGCCGCCGGCATCGCACTGCTGGCGTCTCTCTTCTTTCATCGCTTCGATCCGGCGCGAACTTGGCGTAAGCATCGCGCGCAACCTGCACCTAGCCCGTCAGAAACATCGCTCTCGGAAGAACGCACCGCGTCGACTCCTTTAGTAGTCCCATTCACGGCCGCTCATCTCACGCCTTTGGTCCGTACCTCGGGGAACTCGCGCTTCCTGCAGTTGGCGATCTCCGAGTTGCGCCTGATGCTAAAGGGCCAGCGTTGGTGGTGGTACGCAGGCGCCGCCGGACTCCTCGTCGGCCAACTCGTGTCGCCCGACGCCAGCGTGCGCGGCGGATTCCTGCTGGCCGCGTGGATCTGGCCCATCCTCCTCTGGTCGCAGATGGGATGTCGCGAAGCTCGTCACGCGACTGGCGCCTTGCTTTTCTCTTCAGAGCACAGCCTCTCGCGCCAGCTTCCCGCTCTCTGGACCGCCGGCGTATTCGTCGCCCTGCTGACCGGAAGCGGTGCCGGCATTCGCTTGTTCCTCGCCGCCGACTGGCACAGTCTCGCGGCGTGGCTCGCGGGAGCCCTGTTCATCCCCAGCTTCGCCCTGGCACTCGGCATCTGGAGCGGAAGCAGTAAGGCTTTCGAAGCGATCTATACCGTCTGGTGGTACCTCGGCCCCGGTCACCAAATGCCAGGCCTCGACTTCATTGGCCTGACGCCAACCTCGAGTTCGCCAGGGGCCTATGCGCTGGCTGCAACCGCATTGCTTGTGGCCGCGTACTGGCGCCGTCGCCACAGCCTCGGCTATGCCTGACAACCTACCTCTGTGTCCTCAGTGTCCTCTGTGGTTATCGATCCTTCATGGCAGCACGCCCGCCCTCTTCGCGCTATACTGATTCGTTTCCGCGGTACCCTGACTCCGCAATCACGCGTTGTCCGCCGTGATCACAGATCATCGGATCCAAGAAAGGACGCACCCATGGCTTCCTCAGCAGTCGATTATGCCCGCAGTAATCAGCAGCGTTTCCTGAACGAACTCAAAGATCTTCTCCGCATCCCCAGCGTCAGCACCCTGGAAGAGCACAAGCCCGACATTCAAAAAGCCGCCGACTTCGTGGCCAACGAACTGCGCCGCATCGGCATGGAAAACGTCGAAGTCATCCCCACCAAGGGACATCCCCTCATCTACGCCGACTGGCTCCACGCCGCCAGCAAGCCTACCGTCCTTTGCTACGCGCACTATGATGTACAGCCCGCGGAACCGCTCGATGAGTGGAAATCCCCGCCGTTTGAGCCCACGGAACGCAACAATAATATCTATGCCCGCGGCGCCGTCGACGACAAAGGCCAGCTCTGGATGGAAGTGAAAGCCCTTGAATCCCTCATGAAGACTGGCGGTGGAAAACTGCCTCTCAACGTGAAGATCATTTTCGAAGGTGAAGAGGAAGTCGGCGGCGAGTCGATCGAAGAATACCTGCGCAAGCAGAAAGCCAAGCTGAAAGCCGATTTCGCGCTGGTCTGCGACACGGAACTTTTCGCGCCCGATCTTCCCACGCTCTGCGTCGGCCTGCGAGGCCTGGTCTACACCGAAATTGAAGCCTTCGGCGCCAAGACCGATTTGCACTCCGGCATGTACGGAGGCGCCGCCCCGAATCCTTTCTTCGCCCTCATCGAAATGATCAGCAAGATGAAAGATTCGAAGGGCAAGGTTCTGATCCCCGGATTCTATAAAGGAGTGAAGGCTCCAACCGCAGCCGAACTGAAAGCCTGGAAGCGTCTGCCCTTCAACGAGGAGCACTACCGCAAGACGGAAGTCGGATCGAAGGTCCTCACCGGAGAGCCAGGCTATTCGGTTCTGTATCGCACCTGGGCACGTCCCACGCTCGAAGTCCATGGCATGCCCGGAGGCTTCATCGCCGATGGCGCCAAGACGGTCATCCCAGCGAAAGCGAAAGCCAAGGTGTCGATGCGCATGGTTCCCAATCAGGATCCAGACGACATCCTGAAGAAATACATGGCCTTCATCAAGAAGAACACTCCGAAAGGGATCGAGACGAAGGTCAAAGTGTGGAGCAAAGGCCCGGCTTGCGTCGTCGGCACTGACAACCGCTACATCAAAGCCGCGACCGAAGCTCTGCACGACACCTTCAAGAAAGACACAGTTTTCATCCGCAGCGGCGGTTCGATTCCCATCGTCACCAGCTTCCAAGATGAGCTGAAAATTCCCAGCGTGATGATGGGCTTCGGCCTCCCCGACGACAACCTCCATGCCCCCAACGAGAAGTTCCACATCCCGAACTTCTACCGCGGGATCGAAACCATCTGCAGATTCTTCGAGAAGCTGGGAGAAAAGTAGAAATCACGCCCGAAACATGTGGGGACAGCCGCCCTCGGCTGTCCCCCTGATCGTTCCTCCGGATCCTAGACTCCAGCCACCAGCGCAGCCGGCATCATTTCCTCCTAAGGGACTCACGCCCAGCGGCCTCTGCCTTTGGTGATATTCTTCTCTGCAAAATCAGCACTGCGGAAAGCCGGCTGTCATGTCAGTCTTCACGATCAATCGTATGACGATGCGCTGAACGACTGGGAGATCCTGCGCACCATCTACAATCGATATCCAGTTTGACCTTCGAGGTTAGAGCGCTTGGAGAAAAGACCCGACCAGCAAACCCGCACCGAATCCAAAACGCGGCTCGTTGAGCAGATCAACCTCTGTCTGCGCTCGGGCGACTACTCTCGCGCCCTGGATTTGTTGCGAGGCACAGCCGCCGAATTCCCCAACGACGCGGAGCTGTCCGAACTGGAAAAGCTCGCCCATGATGGCGTCAAGCGCAATGCCGAAGCCAACCGTCTTATCACCGAATGCCAGGACCTGTTCGCGCAGCGAAAATCCGCCGAAGCGATTCAGTTGTTGCGCAAAGCCTACGAGCTGGATAAAAACAACTCTCGCGCCCGCGCTATTCTGGCCAATGCTCTGGTCGAGCATGCGATATCCATTGTAGAAACCAATTGGTGGGAAGCCGGGGCCCTGGCCAAGCAGGCGCTCGACTTGAACCCTGCGCATCCCACGGCCAAAACGATTCGCAGCCTTATCCAAGACCTGAAAAAAGCAAGCCCTATCGAGGAATGGGTCTCGCAAGTGAGCAAGCTGCAGTCCTCCGGTGATTTGTTCGCAGCGTTGTCTCTGGTCGCAGAAGGATTGGACGTTCATTCCCGCGATTCCAAGTTGCTTCTGCTTCAGGATGCAATCCAGCGCGACCAGGACGCGCGGCGACGCCACGCCCGCCGCGGAGATCTGGAAGACCTGCGACACATGGAGAGTGAAGTCGATGCGGCCGAGGACGTTACTTCAAAAAAGGCATTAGCCGCGCGCATACAAGCGGTGGCCGCCAAGTATTGGACGGATGGAGAAGTCATATCCGTCGCCAATAGCCTTCTGCACCGGCTAGGATTGGTCGCCCAGGAGAGTTCCAGCGCGTCGCCGCGCACCCAACGCGCGCCCGTAATTTTTCATGTCCCGCCCCCCAACGCTCCGGAGGCTCCACCCGCCGATACTAGCCAGCCTCCGCCAAGCCCGGTTTCGCCAAGTCAGGTTCCACGCGGAACCGTTCCGACCGCAGTTGTTCCGCCGAGAAAAAGTCCATCCCGCATTGTGCCGCCGGTCAAAGTCCTGACCACTCCACCAGAGCCGCAGTTCCCCGGGCCACCAGCCGCCACCGTTCCCGCCGCCGAGCCTTCCGCACTGGCGGCCAAAGTCACATCCCCATCATCCCAGCCAAAGCAGCCCACGAGGTCGAACTCCACGACGCTGATCCTTGTCTCCGCCGCGGCAATAGTCTTGGTCGCAGCGACGTTCTTCTTCGCGCGACAACATCACGCTCCGCCAGTGGCAAAGACCCCATCAGCCGCGCCCACCGTCTCTGCTCCGGTCTCAGTTCCGGCCGTCTCCGCTCCGGCCGTCTCCGCCCCCGCACAAGCAACTCCCGAACCATCTTTACCTGCTTTGGGTGTTTCTTCCGACGCCGCCGCCGGAAAAGTCACGCCCGATGTTCAGCCACCAGCCGAGTCCGGTCACAACCTGGGCACGCTCCTTGTCGTTGCCGGTCAAGACGACGCCAGAGTTTTTCTCAACGGAAAACTTCAACGGCAACTCACGCAAGCCGGCCAGTTGCGACTGCCGAATCTTGAACTCAAGGACTACGTTGTACAGGTCTCCAAGAGCGGTTTTCAGGATCCTCCCCAGCAAAAGATCCGCATTCGCAAGGGCGAACAGGCCAGGCTTATCTTCAACCTCCAACCGCAGCCTCGCCTGGCCTCGCTGACTATTCAGGGCGGCGCTCCCGGAACCACGGTTCTCGTCGATCAAGCTCTTGTCGGCACCATTCAGCCCGATGGCACGCTCTCCCTCTCCACCGTCAATCCCGGAGACCATACCGTCGAACTGCGCAAAGAGCGCTTCAAGCCCCGGCAGTTCAAGAAACACTTCGTTGAAGGCGGAACCATAGCTCTCGCGGCGGCGGATGCCGCGCTGGATGCCGCATTGGAAGCCGCTACCGGAGAATTGAAAATTACTTTCGCGCCCCTCGACGCCACAGTTGCACTCGTGAAAGGCGATCTTCTGAAAATGGTAAGCAGTGGTGTCCCGCTCAATCTTGCTGCCGGCACCTACACTCTTACTGCGCGAACCGCCGAAAGGTTCACGCGCTCGTCCACGCTTGAAGTCATAGCCGGTCAATCCAAGACTTTGGATTTGGCTCTCGCCCCGACCGGTATGTCGAAATGGGATGACCCAGGCGCCTGGAAGCATGAGAGAGATTCTTTCCTTCGCAAAGGCGGGGACTTCGTCTTGTACGGAGCCGCTCCTGCCTCGGGCACATTTGTTCTTTCGGCGATGCTTACCAAGGGTCACCTCTTGCAGTGGGTGCTCAACTACAGCGACCCCAAGAACTACGTCCTCTTCCAAATGGACGACAATAACTTTTACCGCACTGTCATTCGCAACGGAGAGAAAGCGGACGAGATCAAAGTTCCCGATAAAGGCGACAAGAAAAGTTTCCGCATGCTCCAAATCCGCGTGAGCCCCACGGAACTCGTCCACCAGATCAAGCACGGTGACCATTGGACCGTCCTGGATCGCTGGACGCAGCCCGGCGCCAATCTCAGCCTGGGCAAGTTTGGCTTCTACATACCCGGCAACGACGAAGTAGCGGTATCCAGCTTCGCCCACTACGCTGACCTGAATATCCGCTAGCAGCCTATCGCCTTGGCCTTCCTTGGCCGTCGCAATACTTGTGGAAACATCACACGATATGAGAGGTGTCGCTATGCGCCGCTCGTGTTGGCGAAATATCGCGATTGCGCTCATTGATCGCTTGCGCTAGCCTTATCTTGCTCTCGCGGTTCTCCCACCTCTGTTTCCGTCTCCGCCGAAAAACCACCCAACTGCTGCAATGTCTGTGCAACCCAGCGCGGTCGCTCGTAAGGCCACACCATATATGGTGTTATATTGCTTGACCCCGCCCCAATTTCACCGTTACAGTAGCTTAACTTTGTGTCCGCCCTGTCCAGCCTGGGGTGAGAAGTGGTCCGGCATGCATCGAATTCCCCAAGGGAGGAATCCCTTTGGTAAACACCCGTGCCCTAGCAATCGGCACACCGACGCCAAGCCAACCGACCGGCAACTGGCCACTTACAGCTGGCCACTGTTTCTAAGGAGTTCACGTTGCTCAAACTGAAGAGGCTTCAGATTCTCGGGTTCAAGTCGTTCTGCGACCGCACCGAACTCAAGTTCCACGGGGACGGCGTGGCGGCCATCATCGGGCCCAACGGCTGTGGCAAGTCGAATATCTCCGATGCGATCTCCTGGGTGCTCGGCGAACAGTCGGCCAAGACCCTGCGTGGCGCGCGGATGGAAGACGTCATCTTCGCCGGTACCCGCGATCGCAAGCCCACTGGCATGGCCGAAGTGTCGCTGACGCTGATCGACCCCGAAGCCTACAACGGCGCCGACGCCAACGCGCCGACCGAAATTGACATTCAGGACGATCTCCCGGAAGGCAACATCTCCGACGATTGGGATGAAGCCTCCATTCGCGCCCGCGCCGCCGCAGATACCGAACAAGCCGTCGAAGACGCCCAGCCTGGCAAAACGGAAGAAATAGAGATCCCTCGCTCGAAGGTCAACATCCTCGCGGTCGCTTTCCCCGACGACGAACCGATCTTTGCTCTGCCCGTGCACAACGTCGTTGCACCCGCGACTGCTGCTTCCGCGGGAACCGCTGCCCCGCACGTCGTTCTGAAGATTCGCCGCCGCAAGTTCAACCAGCAGCAATTCCGCCATGGAGAGATCGTAGTCACGCGCCGCCTGTTCCGCTCCGGCGACAGCGAATATTTGCTCAACGGCAAACTCTGCCGCCTGCGCGACATTCAGGAATTGTTCATGGGCACGGGCCTCGGGCCCGAGTCCTACGCCCTCATCGAGCAGGGACGCATCGGCCAGATCCTCAGCAGTCGTCCCACCGACCGCCGCGCGATTCTCGAAGAAGCAGCGGGGATCACCAAATTCAAGACCAAGAAGCGTCTCGCCGAAGCCCGTCTGGAAGATGCCAAGCTAAACCTCGCCCGCGTCAACGACATCTTTGAAGAAGTTACTCGCCAGATGAATTCCTTGAAACGCCAGGCCTCCAAGGCCGAGCGCTACGCGCGCCTGCGCGAAGAAATGCGCGCCAAGTTGCGCCTGGTTCTGGCCAGCAAATTTGCTGCGATCGAGCAGGAAAGCGCCGAACTCGATTCCCAGCTCAACGCCCTCGCCGAAGAAATGCAGCACCGCACCGACGCCGTGCAGCAACTCGAGGCTGAGCACGGCGATCGCACCCAGCGCGGCTATACCATCGAGGCTGAGTTGCGCGAGAACCGCGACCGTATCAGCCAGATCGCCTTGGAGATCGATCGCGCCCACGCCCGCCGACGCCACAATGAAGAGCGCTGCGCCGAATTACTTGTGCGGACTGCATCCCATGAGGCCGAACTGGCGCAAGCCCGCCACCGCCTTACAGCGCTGGAATCCGAGCGTGAATCGAACCGCCAGATTCTCGAATCCGCCGCCGCCGACCTCGCCGCCGCGCAGAGCGATCTATTCCTGTGCCAACAAGACGCAGCCTCCGCCGCTGCGAGTCTCGCCGAGATCGAGCGCCAGCAGGAAGAGTCGCGCGTAGCGATCTTCGACACAGTCTCCTTCGCGTCGCGTCTTCGCAACCAACTCGCGCAAGCCGAAGAGCGCCTCGCCGGAGCCGACCGCGAAGCCCGCCGCCTCGAAGCCGAAATCACCAACGCTAACATCCAGGTCGAAGCCTTCGGCGGACAGCGCGGTCAACTCGCCCTCGAATTTGAAACCGTCACCCAGCGCGTCAGCGGCGTCACCGAAGAGATCAGCCAATTGCGCCGCCTGATCGAATCGAAGAAGCTGGAAGAAACTCGTTCCAAGACCAACCTCGACGTTCTCCGCGCGGAGTTCGCCACCGCGCTCGGCAAGAAAGGTTCACTCGAAGCCGTCATTGCCGAGCATGGATATTCCACCGAATCCGTCCGCCGCCTTTTTCAGTCCGGGGTGATGCATGGAGGCTTGGCCCCCGTCGGCGTGCTCGCCGACTTCCTTGAAGTGGAGCCGCGCTATGAGCGTGTAGTCGAAGATTTCCTGCGTGACGAACTGAATTACGTCGTCGTCAAATCC
The DNA here is from genome assembly GCA_017883385.1 of Candidatus Sulfotelmatobacter sp. Lineage (GTDB taxonomy): Bacteria > Acidobacteriota > Terriglobia > Terriglobales > Acidobacteriaceae > Sulfotelmatobacter. The sequence continues at coordinate 16,690 of JADGNQ010000061.1, read as the reverse complement.
TGGGATGCAGCCGACGAAGGCCTGCGCATGCTTCGCACCGACGTCGACGGCCGCGCAACCTTTCTAGTCCATCCGGAAGACGCGCAAGCCAAGTTCTCGTTCGTCCTGGATGAAGCCGCACACTGCGCACCGCCCGCAGCACAGATCACTCCTCTCAAGAACACGATTCGGGTGCTCAACGGTTTCGGCAAATCGCTCGAAGTCATCCTGCCCAAACTTCGTGACGGCTACATCGTTCCCGAAGCCGGCGTGGCACGCGGCCTCGCGCTCGAAAATCCCGACGCCTTTTTCCTCTCCCAGGCTGGCGAGTGCTTCCACAACGTGACCGTCACTGGAGGCAAACAGCGCTCCGAAGGCCCGCTCTCGATGAAGCGTGAGCTGCGTGAAGTCCTCCGCCAGCTCGAAGACCTGGAACGAGCCCTGCGCGACGAAGAAATGCGTGTGCTCACCCTGGGCCGCGAGATCAAAGACCTTACTTCCCTGCTCGATCGCCTCGATGGCGAAAAACGCGAAGCTGAACATCAGGCCATGACGTCCGGCCACATGTTGCAGCAGCTCGACTCGGAGATGAGCCGCGTCAGCGAACGCCTCAGCGTCTCTCAACTCGAACTGCGGCGGCTTGCTTCGGAGCGGGCTGAGCAGGAGGGCATTGTGTGCACCCGGCAGTCCGAAATCGCGACGCTCGAAGAGCAGCGTATCCAGCTTGAACAGCAGATCGCAGCCGCGCAGGAATCCCTGACCGCTCTCCGCCAACGCCGTGAAGAATCGGCGCAGACGTCGTCCCAACACGCCGCCCGCGTGGCCACGCTCGAAGAACGTCACCGCTCCGCTGCGGCCGTATTGCAGCGCATCGAATCTCTGTTCTCCGAGATGGGAGAGCGCGTACACGCGCTGGCCTCGCAGATCGAATCTGCCGCCGCCGAAAAGCTGCAGCGGGAGGCGGAAAACGAGCAACTGGCGCAGCACTCCGCCGATCTCGAAGCCGAGCGCAATGCCGCGCAAGCTCGCGAAGGCCTGCTGCAGTTTGAAACCGAGCAGCTCCGCGCCCGCCTCGCCGAAATCGACGAACTCCTGCGCAGCGGCCGCCTGCTTCTCGACCAGGCTCGCGACCGCCGCGGTGAACTCTCCGCCACCGCCGCCAAGCTCGAATCCGACGCGCAATACATGTCCGAAACCTGCCTGAACGAACTCGGCATCGAGCGTGCGGTGCTTACGGCCGACACCACCATCACCACGGTCACCGGCGACGAACTCGCCACCGAAGATCAGTTCTACCGCGACATGCGCACCAAACTCGAAGCCATGGGCCCCGTCAACATGATGGCCTTGGAAGAGTACAAAGAAAGCGCCGAGCGTCACTCGTTCCTCGACACGCAGCGCAAGGATTTGATCTCCTCCATCGAGAACACCATCGCGACGATTAAAGAGATCGATCAAATCTCGCGCCAGAAATTCGAAGAGGCCTTCGGCAAGATCAACGAAAACTTCCAGGCCACGTTCAAGAAGTTGTTCGGCGGCGGCCACGCCTTCATGAAACTGACGGACGAGGAAAACAGCGCCGAGAGCGGCATCGACGTCGTAGCCTCGCCCCCGGGTAAGCGCCTGCAAAGCGTGCTCCTGCTCTCTGGCGGCGAAAAGGCACTGACCGCCCTCGCGCTGCTGGTCGGCATCTTCCAGTACGCGCCCAGCCCCTTCTGCATCCTCGACGAAGTCGATGCCCCTCTCGACGAAGCCAACATCGGTCGCTTCACCGAACTGGTCAAAGAAATGAGCGTGCAGACCCAGTTCGTGCTCATCACTCACAGCAAGAAGACCATGAGCATCGCGCCGGTGCTCTACGGAGTGACCATGCAGGAGCCGGGCGTCTCAAAACTGGTTTCAGTGCGCTTCGGAGCTCCAGCGTAGAGAGCCTCGCCGCGCGGTTCTTCTCAGCGTTCTTTGCGCGACCTTCGCGATCTCTGCGGTTTGAGATTTTCGCCGTTGACTGACTATCGATGGAATCAGAGGCCCGCGCCGACCTCGGAATTTACTCCCCGTTATCCACTTCCATCCTCAGCTTTTCCACAACGCCGGGGTAGCCAAACTCCTTGCCCCGCGCCTGTTCTCGGCCATTCGCATACCTGTCAACAATTTTCGCAGGAGAGAATTCCCCCATCCCTATCGCGACGTGATCAGAATCGTTGACAAAATTTTCTGACCAGCTAGAATACGCCTCGCTCCTTACCTGTAAAATTTCATCATGAGCCCAGAACTTCTCGACTCCGTCCTTTTGCAAACTGACTTCCGCGATCTCCACCTTCACGCCAGCGGCAAAGTGCGTGACGTCTACTCCGTCGGCGACCAGCAACTGCTCTTCGTCGCCACCGACCGCATCTCCGCCTTCGACTACATTCTGGCCACCGGCATCCCCCACAAGGGACGCGTCCTCAGCCAGATTTCCTTATTCTGGTTTGATTTCCTTGCCGACATCGTTCCCAATCACCTGATCACAGCCGACGTCGACCAGTATCCGACAGCGGTTTCTAAGTACGCCGACCAGTTGCGCGGACGCTCCATGCTCGTGCAACGCGCCGAGATGTTTCCGGTGGAATGCGTGGTGCGTGGCTACATCTCCGGCTCCGCCTGGAAGGAATACAAAGCCGCGGGCAAGGTCTGCGGCATCGCTCTGCCCGCGGGCCTGAAAGAGTCCGACGCCTTCCCTGAGCCCATCTTCACGCCGTCCACCAAAGCCACCACCGGGCACGACGAGAACATTTCTTTCGACCAGATGTGCCAGATCGTCGGCGTCGAAACCGCCAGTCATCTGCGCGATCTCACGCTGCGCGTCTACAAGAAGGCCGCATCCTACGCTCTCCACCGCGGCATTATCATCGCCGACACCAAGTTTGAGTTTGGACGCACGCCCAAGGGCATCACCCTCGCCGATGAAGTCCTCACTCCCGATTCTTCCCGCTTCTGGCCCGCCGACAAGTACGCTCCGGGACGGCCGCAGGATTCGTACGACAAGCAATACGTTCGCGACTACCTCGAGCAAATTCACTGGAACAAGCAACCGCCCGCGCCGGCTTTGCCGCCGGACGTGGCGCGCCACACCAGCGAAAAGTACCTCGAGGCCTACTTCCAGCTTACGGGGCACAGGCTGGATGTCTGACTCGGTCTCTGGTACCATCTCCACCCGCAGGAACACAGGCTGGAGCAAAGAATGACCCCCGCGGACTGGATCATTTGTTTGTTGCTGCTCCTCAATGTAGTCACGGCGGCCATGCAGGGCTTTTTTTCCGAGGCCCTCACCATGGCTGGACTGGTCGTCGGATACATCGTGGCTGCCTGGCAGTACCGCAGCCTCGCGCAGTGGATGGAATCGTTCCTGAAGAACGATTGGTTGGCTGAGATTCTCGGTTTCCTCGTCATCTTTTTTGCGATCCTGCTCTTGTTCGGCATTGCCGCCAGGATCGCCCGCTGGGTGATGAAAGAGGCCGGACTTAGTGGTTTTGACCGTTTCCTCGGCGCGGTGTTGGGGCTGCTGAAGGGCGGGTTGATGGTAGCAGTGATCCTGATGGGTATGACGGCGTTCGCTCCTACTTCGAAGCTGCTGGAGAAATCGCAACTGGCGCCCTACTTTCTGGTCGTAGGTCGGGCTGCCATCTGGCTGGCGCCTTCGGAGTTGCGCGCTCGTTTTGATCAGGGTCTCAGTCTGCTCCAGCACGCTCCCCAGAAGTTAAGCGGCACCCCTGCTTCCCCGCCGAAATAGGCACGGTGTAGATAAAAATTCATAGAAGAGAGAACCACATCGTGAAAGATCAATTGGAAGCACTCGTCCTGCAGATGTACAAGAGCAACATCCTTTATTCCGAGGGCGTGCGTGAATTCAAGAAACGTTTTATTCTGACCGTGCTCCAGGAAAATAAAGGCAACCAGTGCCGCGCCGCCCGCGAACTGGGCATGCACCGCAACACCCTCAGCCGCACTATCGACGAGTTGAAGATTGACGTCCGTCAGCTCCGCGACGGCGTCAAGCGCCCACCCCGCAGCACCCGCACCGTCACCCTGGAAAAGAAAATCGTCCGCTAAGAGGAGATCTTTCCTTTTGTCATCCTGAGCGTAGAGAATGCTTCCGCAAGGCGGAAGCATTCTCGCAGTCGAAGGATCCCTACCAGGCAGCGACCGCCTTGAGGCCTCCAAAGGCGTTTCCCCACCTAAACAACCGCATCAGCGCAAAAAAGGCAGCCCTCGCGGGCTGCCTTTTCACGTCGACTGTAGCCGTCTGTTATTGAGCCGCTGGCTTGTGATGCACGACGGGCTTCTTCGCCGGAGTCGCCGCTGGCTTTGCATTCAGCAATCGTCCCTTCTCCATCGTCATCATGAAGGGGTTCGATGTGTACGACGCCGGTTCGCCCTGGAAATCGAAGCTGGCTCCGTCCTTCGGAATCATCTTGACCGGAATCTTGTCTTCGAACTTCAGCGTGATGTCCGCCTTCTTGGCGTCGATATCGTCGGAGCTGCCCGCGATCATGAATTGCGTCGGCTCGGTGCTCATCACCGTGCCGTTCATCTGCACCGCCTTGCCCTTGATCGTGTTCCACACCGTATCCTGGTCTTCCTGCGCGCCGTTGGTCAGAACGAACTCCCACTGCGCGAAATCCATCTTGTCCGGGGCCGTTGCCACAACCATGGCATGCGCCTGCTCCGCCGGTGTGGGTGCCGGCTTGATCGCCATTTGCGGGCCGTTTGCCTTGGCTGCCGCAAGCACCTCGGCCCAGCCGTCATCTGCAGAATGGAACTTTACGTACTGCGAACGTGCGTACTTTTCAATCTGAGCCTGCGCCTGCGCCGGAGCCACTGCCGCCGCACGCGCCGCAAACCAGATCCCATTCTGATAGTCCGGCGGCGTCTGTCCCAGATACGCCAGCGCCAGCGGATACACCACGCTGAAATCCGCCGGGTTCCCGTCCACCGTGGTGCGCAGAGCCTTACCCGCACACGCGTAATCCTTGTCTTGCAGACACGCGATGCCCTCGGCCGCGTCGAAGATTCCGGTCATTTGATCTTTCGTCTTCTGGAAGTCCGCGTCGCTAGTTCCGTCGGGCTTGATCCACTTCGGCAAACACGCCAACCCCTGATCGCCGTACTTCTTGGCGTCGGCCAGCAGTTGTTTCGCATTGGGGTCTCCGCCCTGGGCCAGCACGCGGTCAAAATACGCCAGCAGTGTCAGGGCGCGCACATGGCACGGATCTAGCGCCACCAGTTTCGTGGCCGTCTCCATCGTTTTTTTCGTGTTCCCAGCCTGCTGGTACGTTCCCATCAAGATCTCAAGCGCCTGCGTCTTCATGACGCTGTTGGGATACTGCGTCAGGAAAGCCTCCAGCCCGCTAATCTTCGCGTTGACGTCGGTCTGTTGATACGCGGCCACGTAGGCGTTGTACTCCGCTGGATCCTTAATCACCGGCGCCGCTGCCTGTCCTGCGGCCGGTGCCGCCTGTCCCTGCGTAGCTGGTTGTCCCTGTGCTGGCTGGCCAGCAGTCTGTGCTCCAGCTACTGCAGCAACCCCAAGCACAACCGTTAGCAGAATCTTTTTCATCAGTAAGGCTCCTTGGACCTTCGGAAAATAGCTTTTCTGGGAATCGTGTTCTCTAGATCTTAGCAGTGACTGCATTCCGCCTGGACAGCTCGCCGTTCGGATCCCGCTCTGGAATGCCGGGTTTCCTCGCAGGGCCCCGGGGGACAAGGGCTGACCCGCTCGAACGCAAAGGCGCCTGACCCTTTTTCCCGGTTGGCCGGATTATAAGTACCTCTTCCTCCGAAGGCAAGCGACTTCCCAGTCACCCTCCCCTTTATTGTTAAGATGCAGTTGTTAAGATGCATCTCGCGGACGTGGCGGATGTTCGCACCCGCCCCATCGATACGCAAACCCTCCGGCAGGAGAGTCTTTCTTATGGACACCGCTCATACGGAAACGGTCCAACCTTTGGCCGGGCAGGTCGCCGTCGTCACCGGGGCAGGCCGCGGCATCGGCGCCGCCATCGCCCGCAAACTCGCCCGCCTCGGCGCCACCGCCGTCCTCTGCGGACGCACCCAGGCCACCCTCGACTCCACCGCCCGTTCCATCCTCGATGCCGGCGGCAAGGCCGAAGTCATTCCCTGCGACGTCACCATCCTTCATCAACTCGAATACGCAGCCACTCGCGTCGACAGCACCTTCGGCCGCGTCGACATCCTGGTCAACAACGCCGGAGTCGCCGGCTTCAACGATGCACTCCACAATCTTCTGCCTGATGACTGGGACCGCATTCTCAACACCAACCTGCGCGGTGTCTTCTTCACCATCCGTGCCTTCGCTCCCATCATGATCCGCGCGTATTACGGACACATCGTCAATATCTCGTCCCTCGCCGGAAAGAACGCTCTTCCCAATGGCGCCGCGTACGCCGCCTCCAAGTGGGGACTGAACGGCCTCACCTACTCCGTAGCCGAGGAACTGCGCGTCCACAACATCCGCGTAGCTGCGATCTGCCCCGGTTCGACAGAAACAGAACTCAGCCCGCACGCCGGCAAAGACCCCCGCAAGATGCTTCAACCCGAAGACATCGCTCACGCCGTTGCCATGCTGGTGACCCAGGCGCCGCAATCGTTTGTAAGTGAAATCCTTCTGAGACCAACACAGAAGCCGTAGATGCTTGTGGAATACCTATGTGGGGACAGCCGCCCCCGGCTGTCCGCGGAGCGTAGCTCCGCTGGTCTTGCTGGCGACGGGATTCCTCTGTGAACTCTGTGTCCTCTGTGGTTAGTTCTTGCAGCTTCTACTTCTTGAACAGATTGTCAAACGCCGCCCGCGCATCGTTCGGCCGCAGACTGGCGGGCGTGGAAGTTTCCTTCTCCCGGGTAACGCGAATCTCATACGACGCGCACTCGTTCCGCGCATCCTTCTTGGCGACCCGCTCCTTCACCGGCTGCATGCACTCGAACCGGCTCCCCGGATCGAAGTACGTACACTGCTTGCACGAATGCAGCTCAAACCCGCACTTCGGACACTGCCCGTCGCCCGACACGCCCTGCAGCACCGTGCCACATTGCGTACAGCGGGAAACCGCGTGCGTGCCGGGAAGATTGACGGGCCGCGGTCCAAACGTGTTGTCTCGCTTCGGCGGTGGTGCTGAGCCCGACTTCTCCCCCGACCCTTTGCGCGACTCGTGGTCGCGGTCCTGATAACCGTGCTGACGATATTTCGCTGCCACAGACCCTCCCCAAGCACGCGGCCCGTATTGTCTCCCCGATGCATCCCGCCCGGCAAGTCTTTACCACTTGAAGCAAGTTGCAAATTTGTGCGACATACGTCTGCAGCAATTGTTCGAGCGAACCGGAGAAGATTGCTACCGCAAGATCCTCCCTGCGAACCCGGTCCCGGAGGGACCATTGACAATAGCCCGCCAGTTCCACTGGCGGGGAAGCCGCGAGAAACGAGACCCGCGTCCCGTCGGGACGCCTGAAACCCGACGCTACTTCTCCGCGCTCGCGACTCGCAACTCGGTACTCGCAACTCGCTACAATACCCCCATGATCCACGAAATCATCCCCGTCGGCCCGCTGCAATGCAACTGCTCGGTCATCGGCGACGAGACCACTCACGAGGCCATGGTCATCGACCCCGGCGATGACACCGAAGACGTCCTTGCCCTCATTCAGAAACACAATCTGCAGGTGAAGCAGATCGTTATCACCCACGCCCACATCGACCACGTCGGGGGCGCCATGAAACTCCGCGCCGCTACCGGCGCCCCCATCCTGCTCAACCAGAACGACTATGCCCTGCTCAAAATGCTCGACGCACAAGCCGCCTGGATCGGCATGCCCGCGCCCGGCAAAGTCGAAATCGACCGCAGCATCGGCGACGGTGACAAATTAACCGCAGGCTCACTCCAGGCCCACGTCATTGAGACGCCGGGCCACACCCAAGGCAGCATCTGCCTCTTCTTCCCAGGTGAGGACAAAGACAAAGACGAGCACAAACTGATTGCCGGCGACACCCTCTTCGCCGGCTCGATCGGCCGCACTGATCTCCCCGGCGGCTCCACAGAAAAAATCATGCGCTCTCTGCACAACCTGGTTGGCTCCCTACCCGACAACACACTAGTCATCCCCGGCCACGGCCCCCTGACGACGATCGGCGAAGAGAAACAAACCAACCCGTTCCTGATCAAACGTTAGAGCTATCCACAAATGCATGCTGGTGACGGTCCGTCGGGGATCGGTGCAGCACGGTCGTCCCAGCAACCACGTTCCCGGAGGGACGACTGACAATAGCCCGCCAGTTCCACGGGCGGGTAGCGGCAAGAAATGAACTCGCGTCCCGGAGGCGACGCCTGAAACCTTCCAGAGATGCGTTTCCCGGCTACTGAGAAACTGGCTACTGGGTGTCCGCGTCTTCCGCGACCAGCGGACGCCCTTACACCCACCCACCATCGACGATGTAGCTCTGGTTGGTAATCCCCGAGCTATCGTCAGACGCAAGGAACAATACCAACCGCGCCACCTCTTCCGGCAGCAGGAGCCGTTTGAGCGCCTGCCTGCCCAATACTTCTGCCTTGTACTCGTCGGTCAGCCACAGCCTCTTCTGACGCTCGGTGAGAATGGCTCCGGGAAGCACGCAATTGACACGAATGTTCTCTGCCCCCAGTTCATGCGCGAAGGTTCTGGTAAGGCCAACGACCCCGGCTTTTGCGGTCACATATACTGGCACTCCAGTAGATGGAATCATCCAGGCAATCGAACTCATATTGATGATCGTCCCCTGATGAGCTTGCTTCATGAACGGAATGACGGCTCGTGCCATGAAGAACTGCTGCTTGAGATTGATTGCCATACAACGGTCCCAGTACTCTGGCGTCACCTCTTCAATCGTATGGCGCGTATCATTCCCTGCGTTGTTGATGAGCACGTCGATGCGTTTGAATTGCCGCTCGATCCGGGCTACCGACGCGCCGATCGCATCCGTGTCGGTCAAATCGCAGTGTAAAAAGACTGGGCGCAAAACGCCTGGATTGTCGAGCCGCTTGATCAATTCCTCGGCGGCCGCATCCTGAATGTCGAGGAAGATCACTTGCGACGATTGCCGGTTAAAGTGCTCGACCAAACTCTCGCCGATACCAGACGCCCCGCCCGTCACGATCACAACGCGACCGTGCAGGCTTGGATAAGTGGCAAACTGCGATGCAGTGGTTTGACCCATATTCGTGCAGTCTACCCGACCTAGGCACTTTGACGCGGTTCGCGATCACACCCCAGACGAACTCCGCCAGACAGAGGATTGACCGGACATCTACGAATCCAGATACCCCAGCACCCTGCGAATCCCTTCTTCAAACTCACTCCGCGCCGTAATCAAACTCAGCACCAAATACCCGTCATTCGGAAAATCATAAAAATGCCCTGGATGCACCACCACCGACTTCTCCCGCACCAACTCGATCGCCAACTCCTCGTCCGACCGCGTCACCGGAACCCGCAACACCGCATACCATCCACCCTCCACGTGCAGCCGCTCGCAGGCTTTCTGCCCCGCAAGCTGCCGGTCAAGCTCAGCTAGATTTCGCTGCACCCGCTCCAACAACTGCCGCTGAACATTTTTCCGCTGCTCCACCAGCACCGGCACCGCCCACTGAATCGGCGCATTCATTGACAGATATGTATCGGCAATGACCTCCAACCGCTCCATCGCCGCCGCCGCCAACTCCTGTGGCCCGCTCGTCACCACCCACGCCACTTTCATCTGCGGCAGCGCCGAAATCTTCGACAGACCGCTCAGCGTGAACGTCAGCACTTCGTCGTTGCTGGAAAACGACTTTGGACATGTGGGGACAGCCGCCCCCGGCTGTCCGGTCGAGCGAAGCTCGACAGCGGCTGAGCTGTCCACGCCACCGCAATCCATCTTGTAACCCAGAAACACCTCATCCACAATCACCGCCAGCCCCCGCGCCCGGCAAAACGCATTCAGCAACTGCAACTCTTCCGCCGACACATACGACCCCGTCGGATTATTCGGATGCACTACCACCACACCCCGCGTCCGCTCCGTCACCGCCTTCTCCAACGACGGAAAGTCCATCTGCCACCCGTGGTCATAGATCAGCGGATAAGGCACCAGCCTCACATCCTGCAAATCTGCAAGAAACTCGAACAGCGGATAACTCGGCTTCGGCACCAGCAACTCGTCCCCAGCATTGCATAGCAACCGGAAGACGTACGAATATCCCTCGCTGGTACTGGTAGTCAGAATAATCCGCTCCGGATCCACACCGAGTCCCTTCGTAGAGACGTTGCCTGCAACGTCTCTCTCACCACGACCACTCCTGTCTCGGTAATAGCCGGCCACCGCCTCGCGAGCGGCCAGCAGCCCTTTCGACTGCGGATCGTAATCCAGCGCTCGCTCCGAACTCAGCGCCCCCAGAATCGCTCGCGCGTCATACGTCAACCCCGCCCGCGTAGGATTCGACTCGGTCAGATCAAGCACCTTCGCCCCGCTCGCGCGCACTTCTTCCACGGCGTGCGTAAACCGGTTCTGCGCCAGCTTCCAGTTGGTGCGATCAGAAAACCGAAATTCAGAAGACTTGGGTTCAGAAAACATGGATGGATTCTATGCGATCGGTGGGAAAGACTGCTCGACGGTTGGCGGTCAGGAAAGAAGCGGCGAACCAGCCTTGTATCCACAACCTACCAGCAAAACCAAGCGCCGGAGGCGCGCCCGAAAATAGCCCGGCGTTTCAACGCCGGGTAATCGAGGAAAGATGCGACCGCGTCCCGGAGGGACGCCTGAACCTACTACGCCGCGTCCGAACTACGATCGAGGTCTGTGCATCAACTGCAACGGCGCCGGAGGCGTATCGCGGCTCAGATCGTCGTGCGCACCGCCCTGCCCCAGGTTTTGCCAATCGAGGCTGGGCCAGTCGCGAATCCCAACCGCGGGACACACCAAATTCTTGCCATCCGGCCTCAGCAGTTGCCGCAAAGTCTGCACGCCATAGAACAATCCCTGCCCCGAGTTGGCCGCCACAATGAGATGCGAGTGGTCCGAGAACAGTAGATAACCATCTTCGCCGACCACCTGGTCAGCCTTGAGTCCGTTCCGAGCCAAGAACCGTCGTACCCGCGAGTCCTGCAGCCGCGCCAGCACAATCGCCCCATCTTCTGCCTTGCCGGCGGCCTTCATGCCCATAATGTCGAGCTGTAGCCCCGACTGGTCCGCGATTTCTTCCGCCAGCGTTTCGGCCGCAATGCGATCCTCCGACTGATGCCCCAATTGCACGAAAATCTTGGTCTGCGGCCCCACCCGAAACCCTCCGTCGCGCAGTTGCACTTCCTTGGGCGCAGGCACCAGCTTCAATGGCGGCTGGCCCTCGGTATCCAGCGCGGAGACTTCCGCCGCACAAAACAGCAGGAACGGAACCATCCAGATCAGTCGTTTATTCATTCAAGTCCTTGAACTCGACAAACTAAGCTTTTATTGTACCCGCAAGCCGATCTGCGAATGTAATGAAAATGTCTCGGCCTTCCTTCGTGAACCTTAGTGCCCCTTCAGTGGTTCCCGCCATTGCTCCGCGCTAGCTCACCCCGCAAACGCCTCTTTATTAACCACATACGGCATCTTTGTCACATCCCCGCCGTAGTTTCCTTCCAGCACGTCAATCAACCCCTGCACGCACCGCCCGGCCATCCCTCTGTCCGGATCCGTCGACAGCCGCGTAATCCGCGCCGCGCTGGCAAAGTGCGGCATCAACCGGCACCGGTCCGTAATCCCCGGATCGCGCAGCGGAGAATCCGCCGGCAACGGCTCCTTCTCATAAACGTCCAGCGCCGCCCCCGCAATCCAGTTTTCCCGCAGCGCCAGGGCGAGTGCCGCCTCGTCCACCACCGGCCCTCGCGAAGTGTTCACCAGGTACGCGGTCGACTTCATCAGACTCAGATTCTGCTCATTGAACAAATGAAACGTCGGCGTCGCGCTCTCCCCCGCCCGCAGCAGCGGCACGTGCACGCTCACAAAATCCGCCTCCCGCAGCGCCTCTTCCAACGGAACGTACTTGATCCACGCCTTTTCCTTCGCCAGCCCACGCGCATGCCGCAGATCGTTGATCTCCTGAATCGTCTTCACAAATTCATGATTCTCAAACGCCGGGTCATAGCACAAAACATTCATATCAAACCCAACACATTTCTTGATAAACGCCAGCCCGATCCGCCCCGTCCCAATCACTGCCACCGTCTTCCCGGTAACCTCATCCCCCAAAAACGGCAGGTACGGATGCCAGTATCCCCACTGGTTCTCGCGCGTCAAGTGCTCGGCCGACCACATTTTCCGCGCCAGCGTCCCCATCATGAAAAATGCGAACTCCGCCGTCGCTTCCGTCAGCACGTCGGCCGTATGCGTGAACGGCACCTTATACCGGTTCGCGTCCGCCCGGTTGATGTTGTCGAACCCCACCGCAATCTGCGCCACGACTTTCAGCTTCCCTTTGCCCGCCTCAAAGACCTCCGCGTCAATCGCATCGCGCAGCGTTGTGATTAGCCCGTCGACCCCCGACCTCACGCGGTCAAGAATCAGACTCTTCGGTGGCGCCTCCGGATGCGGATGCACCTCCACCTCATATCCTCGCTTGCGTAGCACATCAATCGCTTCTCCAATGTCGCAGGTGGCAAACACGCGAAATTTCTTGTCCATAGGTTTTTGGGAATGGATCGCTCAAAGACATCTGCAGAACTTACTCAAGTCCGCGCGCCCCAAAGCAGACCCTCGAAAATATCATACGGTAGCGATTGTCGTAGAGACGTAGCTCGCTACGTCTCCGCTTGCGCAATTCCAAACGATGTGCAAGACGAAGACGTCCTTAGAACGTGTCTCCTGCCTCTTCTGACTGAATGACAGTCGAACCAGGTGTGTGCCCGCATGGTGCTACAATCCTTCCGAAAGCCTATTCCATCGATAGGAGGTTCCTGTGTCCAGATTCACACTGGTTCTTCCCGCACTTTTTCTATTTGCACCTGTCCTTCCAGCACAACAAGCCGCAACCTCAACCCCGGCAACGCCAAAGGCTCCTACCTACGCCGCCATCCCCGTCGAGGCCGTAAGAACACCGAATCCGGTGAAGTCCTCGCCCGAGTCCCTCGCCCGCGCCAAGAGGTGGTGGACTCTAGACTGCGCTATGTGCCATGGCAAAGACGGCAACGGCAAAGGCGAGACCGCGCAAGACATGAAACTCACCATCGCCGATTTCACCGATGACGCTACTCTGAAGGATCGCACCGACGGCGAGATCTTCTACATCATCAAGAACGGCCACCAGGATATGCCCCCCGAAGGCCCACGCGTCAAGACCGAAGAGAATTGGGATCTGGTGAACTACGTCCGTTCTCTGGCAAAAACGAAACCCGCCGCGGATCAGAAGCCCCAGTAAGCGAAGTCCCGGAGGGACCTCTGACCATAGCCCGGCGTTTCAACGCCGGGTCAGCTCACACGAGCCGGAGCCGCGTCCCGCCTGAACCTACCCCAAATCTCCCGCTCCGCCACAACTCACCCCGGCTCCTGGTAGATCCCAATCACGTTTCCACCCGGGTCGCGGAATCTCGCTGTGATCTCCGGCGCATCTACACCGACCGACTGCACGATCTCTCCGGCGTTGGCGATGATCGCCTCCACCGTCGCAGCCACGCTGTTGACCCAAATGTAGACCAGCAAGCCCGGATCCGAGGAGGGTGGACGACCGATCACAAAGGCCCCACTCACTTCCCCGACACCATCGTCAAACGCTGTGGCCCCATCCCCGCGTTGCCGGATGTGCCAGCCAAACACTCCCTGATAAAACTCCGACGAGCGCGCAACGTCGCTCGCAGGAATCTCGAGGTAGCAGATCTTGCCATTACCAAGCGTAGGAGGCATAGTCGTCTCTTCCCATATTACCCCGCTCGCCGAAACCTCACCCTTGCATCCGAAGCCGAATCCTCCGGAGCCCAGCAGGCCAACGCCCCCCCCGCCAACGCTCCCAGCGCGCTCCCGTTCGAAGCTGGAACTGTCAGTGAAACACGAATACGCCGAACCGGGCGAGTACACAGTAGTGGTAAAAGTGATCGACACTCTGGGGAATGGCACAACAAAAACGCTCTCGGTGGAAATCAAATGAACTCAAACGTCAATCATGATGCGAATTCCAACGTCTGTCGTCATGCGAATCCCAACGTCTGTCATCCTGAGCGGAGTGAGTGCTGCGCAAAGCGCAGCACTCACGTAGTCGAAGGATCCCTACCGGGCCTCGACTGCCGGTGCCGCTTCAGGGAATTCTCCCACAGCCCCCAGCAGCCCACTGAGAACTCCTCGCTACAATTTCGCCGCGGCTCTCCGCGCAGGGATCCTTCGACTCCATTTGTCTCGCGCTTCTCGCGAGACAAATTCCGCTCAGGATGGCAACACACCAATGCCACGCAAGAAGAAATCCGCCGACGACACACCCAGCCTGCTGGACATCACGTCCAAGCTGCGCTCCGGACCTTGCGTCCCACCGCTGCGCGAGGCGGTCAAGTCCTGGAAGGCGAGCGACTACAAAGGCATCACCGGCACCACCCGCATCCTGCTCAACTACTGGTTCAGAACCGACCACAAGCGGAAAACCGGCAGGCCCTTCAGATACCACGAGTCCCAGCAGGAAGCCATCGAAACACTCATCTATGTTTGGGAGGTCGAAAAGATACGCACGCGCAAAGACCTGCTGGAGCGTTACGCCCAGAACATCCAGGACTTGCGCCTGCCCCCTGACGATGGCTTCGCGCGCTATTGCACCAAGATGGCCACGGGCAGCGGCAAGACGAAAGTGATGGCCCTCGCCATCGCCTGGCAGTACTTCAATGCCCGCCGCGAGCAGGACGACATCGCCAAAGACTATGCCAAGACTTTCCTGTTGATCGCTCCCAACGTAATCGTGCTCGAACGACTGAAGAGTGACTTCGCCAACGGCAACATCTTCCGCGAAGACCCCATCCGCCCAAAGGAATTCGGCATCTTCTGGGACTTCGATTGTGTCATGCGCGGCGATGGCGAACGGGCGCACTCCGAAGGTGTACTCTTTCTCACCAATATTCAGCAGTTCTATGACCGGCCCGATCGCGGGAAGGATGAAGAACCGGACGCGATGACGACCATCCTGGGCTCGAAGCCTCCGGCGCAAAAGCAGGAACAGACGGACTTTTCCCAACGTATCGCCCGCCGTGGCGCTGCATTCTCCGGGGCAGGGGTCCCGCCCCTTGACAACTCACGACTCACCCCTCTACAATTGGCACTCGATAGGCGCAACTGCTAACACAGCGCCTAAGCCAACCAAATCATAGGCTTACGCAGGTCAACTCAAGCACACCAACCTCTAACTAACTTGAAAGGAGTTACAAACCATGGCGAAATTTTCACCACTCCATGACCGTATTCTCGTACGTCGCGTGGAAGAAGCCTCTACCACTCGTGGCGGCATCATCATCCCCGACTCAGCCAAAGACAAGCCGCAGGAAGGCGAAGTCATCTCCCACGGCAAAGGCCGCACCAACGACGAAGGCAAGACTTTCCCTCTGGCCGTCAAAGAAGGCGACCGCATCCTGTTCGGCAAGTACTCCGGCACCGAGATCAAGATTGATGGCGAAGAGTTCATCATCATGAAGGAAGAAGAAGTCCTCGGCATCCTCACCGGCGCCGCCACTCCGGCCAAAAAAGAACTAGCCGGCTCGAAGAGGTAGCTCTCAGCCGTCTCCTGTCAGCCATCGGCTAGAACAGGTGCTGACGCGTGGCGGCGAGAAGGTCCAAGCGACAGCTGATAGCTGACAGCTCCCCAGCCAAGAACAATATCGCAGGCACGCCCTGCAAACTGATCAGGAGAAAAAGCAATGGCAAAACAAATCGTACACGGAGAAGAATCCCGACAGGCGATCCTCCGCGGCGTCAACCTTCTGGCCGATGCCGTGAAGGTCACCCTCGGCCCCAAAGGCCGCAACGTAGTCATCGAAAAGAAATTCGGTTCGCCCACCATCACCAAAGACGGCGTCACCGTAGCCAAGGAAATTGATCTGCGCGATCCCCTCGAGAACATGGGCGCCCAGATGGTCCGCGAAGTCGCTTCCAAGACTTCCGACGTCGCCGGCGACGGCACCACCACCGCCACCGTCCTCGCCCAGGCTATCTTCCGCGAAGGCGTCAAGACCGTTGCCGCCGGCGCCAATCCCATGGCCCTTAAGCGCGGTATCGAGAAGGCCGTCACCATCATCGCCGGCAAGATCGATAAAGAAGGCAACCGCGTCAACGGCGAACTCGACAAGCTCTCCAAGCCCGTCAACAGCGACAGCATGATCGCCCAAGTCGGCACCATCAGCGCCAACAACGATGAGACCATTGGGAAGATCATTGCTGAGGCTATGAAGAAGGTCGGCAAGGACGGCGTCATCACGGTTGAAGAGTCGAAGACTCTCGAGACCCAGCTGGAAGTCGTCGAGGGCATGCAGTTCGACCGCGGCTACCTCTCTCCCTACTTCGTCACCGATCCCGAGCGCATGGAAGTTGCCATCGAGAACGCCTACATTCTGATCAACGAAAAGAAGATCAGCTCGATGAAAGACCTTCTCCCGCTGCTCGAGCAGATTGCCAAGAGCGGCAAGCCGCTGCTCATCATCGCGGAAG
>JADGNQ010000411.1 GCA_017883385.1 Candidatus Sulfotelmatobacter sp. | reverse complement strand
TTCTAACAACGTTGCTTTCCACGGCATTCGTTGCACGAAAACGGGTTACTCGGCGCTAAGTCCGGTGTTCGGCGACAATTAGATTTCACGGCTGACGACAATTAAAACTCCGGTTTAGCGACAACTAGTGTGACCATCGAGAATTGCGCTTACGCGGCGCCATCGGAATGGTCACGGACGAGCAGGTGAGGAGGCTCAGAAAGTTGTCGAACACAGAGAAGAATCAAGAGATTGCGGCGTCGAAGGCGGGGATGGACCCGACCACGGCACGGCGATACCTGGGGCTGGGACGGTTGCCCAGCGAACTGAAGAAGGAGAGGCCATGGCGGACACGGGAAGATCCGTTCTGCGAGGTGTGGGATGCCGTCCGGCAGCAGATTCAGGAGAGTCCCGGACTGGAAGCCAAGACGCTGTTTGAATGGCTGCAGCGGGAATATCCCGGACGGTTCAGTGACGGGCAGATTCGGACCCTGCAACGGCGGATCAAGCTATGGCGGGTGACGGAGGGGCCGGCACAGGAGGTGTACTTCGGCCAGAAGCACCTGCCGGGTCGGCTGTGCGCCTCGGACTTCACGCACATGACCGAGTTGGAGATCACCCTCGCCGGGCAAACTTTCGAGCACCTGGTGTACCACTTCGTGCTGACGTACTCAAATTGGGAGACGGGAACGATCTGCTATTCAGAGAGCCTGGAGAGCCTCAGCGAAGGATGGCAGAATGCGGTCTGGGAACTGGGAGCAGTCGCGGTCGAGCACCGCACCGACAGCCTGTCCAGCGCGGTGAACAACATGAGCAACCTGGAGGAGTTCAACCGGCGCTATGAAGGCGTGATGCGGTATTACGGAGTGAAGCCGCGGCATACCAACCCGGCAAGCCCAAACGAGAATGGGGACTGCGAGCAAAGCCATCACCGGTTTAAGCGAGCGGTCGAGCAGGCGTTGCTACTGCGCGGGAGCCGTGATTTTGGGAACATGGCCGAGTACGCGCAGTTTCTCAAGGAACTGTTCGTACAGCGGAATGCGGGCCGGCGGACGCGGTTGGCCGAAGAGATGGCGGTAATGCGGGAGTTGCCGGCGCGGCGCATGGAATCGGCCAAACGGGAGCGGGTGAAGGTAGATTCCGGCAGTCTGATCCACGTTGAGCGGAACTCGTATTCGGTGAACAGCCGGTTGATCGGCGCACGGGTGGAAGCGCGGTTGTACCTGGACCATGTCGAAGTTTGGTACGGGCAGAGGAAGGTAGAGGATCTGCCGCGGTTGCGCGGGCGGAGCAAGCATCGCGTCGATTACCGGCACATCATTGAATGGCTGGTGCGGAAGCCGGGTGCGTTTGAAAACTACCGGTATCAAGGGGATCTGTTTCCGACCAGCCGGTTTCGCATGGCTTACGATGCACTGAAGGAAACGACGCCGAACCGGTCCAGCAAAGAGTACTTGAAGATTCTGAAGTTGGCGGCCGAGCAGGGCGAGGTCCAGGTGGATGAGGCACTGCGCGAACTGCTGGAGGGGAGGCTGGAGATCGCGATCACGGTGGAGGCGATCGGCGAACTACTGGCCAAGCTCGACACCATTACGCCGGTGACGATGGTGGAAGTGGCGCCGGTGGACCTGGCCAGCTTCGATCAGTTGTGCCTGGACATGCAGGTGCGGCAATGAGCGCGGCGGCCGATGTGCGCCCGGCGCTGATGGGACACCTCAAGGACCTGCGCCTGCCGACGGTGAGAGAGTGCTACGAAGAGACGGCACAGCAGGCGGAACGAGAGGCGCTGAGCTATGAGCAGTATCTGCTGGAAGTGATCTCGCGGGAATGCGATCAGCGGCGGAAGTCGAAAGTACAACGGCTGTTGAAAGACTCGGCCCTGCCGTTGGAGAAGTCGCTCGAGAACTTCAATCTCAAGCGGTTGCCGGCGAAAGCGGCACGGCAGTTGCGGACATTGCAGGAAGGCAGCTTTCTGGATCGGAAAGAGAACGTCTTGGTCTTCGGCAATCCAGGGTCTGGCAAGAGCCATCTATTGACCGCGCTGGCCCAGGAGTTGGTGGTGACGCGGGAACGCAAGATGCACTTTACCAAGTGCGCGCTGTTGATGCAGGACCTGTTGGCGGCCAAGCGGGACTTGCGATTGAGCCGGGAGATCAAGCGACTGGGCCGCTATGAGGGTTTGATTATCGACGATCTCGGGTACCTGCAGCAGAGCCGGGACGATATGGAAGTGGTCTTCACGCTGTTGGCGGAGCGTTACGAACGCGGCAGCGTGCTGATGACGAGCAATCTGGCGTTCTCAAAATGGGAAGCGATCTTCAAAGACGCGATGATGACGGCGGCCGCGATCGACCGCCTGGTGCATCACAGCGTGATCATCGAACTGAACATCACGAGCTACCGGGTGGAGGAAGCCAAGAAGAATCAACTGGCGGAAAGTCAGGCCGAGGGCGAGTGAGACGAAACTCAGGACCAGGACGAAAACCGACCAGCAAAGAGAGCTGTGGAAATGTCGGGGCTGTGGAAAGCCTGGAAAGCCAAAGGCAGGCTTTCCACCCTTTCCACGAGCCCCTTGGAAATCCCGCCGAAAGACGGCGCGATTCCCACATTCCCACAGCTCCGGCGACGACGGCGGATGGGAAAGTGGAAAACCAAAATCAGGTTTCCCACTTTCCCACCGCCACGACTTCTCAAATTGAGAAAAGAAAAGCATTTAGCCACGGCGAGCGCTCCGCTCCGCCTAAGCATCAAAGAGTAATCGTCGTTGATCGGGAGAAATAGTTGTCGTCAAGCCAAAGAAATAGTTGACGCCGGACACACGTGGCGTTCCAAGATCGTCTCAGTCGGAATTCCATGGCCAAAGTACCCGAAGAGATCCGGAAAGCCTGGGCGAACCAGAACCTGAT
>JADGNQ010000060.1 GCA_017883385.1 Candidatus Sulfotelmatobacter sp. | reverse complement strand
ACCACAGTGCCATTCCGATCAGTGAATCAAGTGCTTTTTGAATCTGTTCCCTCATCGCGGAATATCATACGGCAGGATGGTTTACGTTATCAGGCCATTTCACTCAAATTTCGACTGCTTTCGATTCAGTTCACATCTGAAGCGTTCGAAACTGGTCGGAAGATGCCATCGCACTCACAACCCCCAGCTCAGCGAGTTCTGGCGCGATGTGCCAACCACCAGCCGGGCCAATTACCCTCGCATTACCCCCGTAAGCCCAACCTCAATTTTCCGCTGCTTTGGCCGCATCGGTATCGTTGAGGAGACGAAGACGTTCTCGTGTTCGTCGTGCCGCGATATCACTCCATGAAATTGGCGCGGTTGACACGGCACCGTTGGAGGAATTGTGCGCTATAGAACCGCTGCTATCTTGTCCGTCGTACTGGTCGGCGGGATGTTTGTCCTGCCCGCCGTTGTTGAGGCTACCTATCTTTCGTCTCTAAGGCAGAGCTTTCCAAACCCTATACCCTACTATGGACAAATCATTCTTCATGTCGGCGCTTTCTGCAACAGGTACAGCTGGCTCCTCGCCCTTCCCATCGCATCGGTGCTATTCACGATTACCGCATTCACCCATCCGAGAACCCCGGCAAAACTGCTCTCGCAAACAGCAGCAACATTCGCCGTGACCAGGAAATAGAAACTCGAAAGGCGCACCCACAGCTTGCCCTGAGCGTGTCGAGAGGCTGACTTCCGCGGTTTTGTCCCGTAGAGCCTGCCCTGAGCTTGCCGAAGGGGACATCTGAAGATAGCCCGGCGTTTCCAACGCCGGGTAGCTGGCCAGGAGTGGAACCGCATCGCGGAGGGATGCTTGAAATCCCACCAACCCTCCCTGCCTTGGAGTAGTAGGCCCATCTCTCACCCAAAGAGTGACACCCCACAGTGAGCCCCGCCCGCCAAACCCACCTAACTCCTTATTTTTCAAGATTTTGCCCGTAACTCATTGAGCCCCATAGATTTTTAAGAGATTTGGCGCTAACTCGATGATTCCAATAGACCGGGGGGAGGGGGGGGTACCCCCCAAAAACTCGATTTCCCGAAATAGCCCCGGTGCATCTCCCCACTCGGCGTAACATCCAATCAGTTAGGTTCAAACCAAATTATGGGAAACGTGTTCAAGACCGCATTCCTGCTCACGCTCATGACGCTGCTGCTGCTCTTCATCGGCCGCGCCTTCGGCGGGCAGAACGGAATGATCCTCGCTCTCGTCTTCGCCGTCGTCATGAACTTCGGCGCGTACTTCTTCTCCGACAAAATCGCGCTCGCCACCTACCACGCGCAACCCGTCACACGCGAAGAACTCCCTCGCGCCTACGCGGCCGTCGAACGCCTCACCCAGAAAATCGGCATCCCGATGCCGAAGATCTACGTGATTCCAACGGAATCGCCCAACGCCTTCGCCACCGGACGCAACCCGCAGCACGCTTCCGTCGCCGTGACCCACGGAATCCTCAGCCTGCTCACCGACGAGGAACTGGAAGGCGTCCTCGCCCACGAACTCGGCCACGTCAACAACCGCGACATTCTGATCAGTTCCGTCGCCGCCACGCTCGCAGGTGCAATCACGATGATCGCGAGCATGGGACGATGGGCCATGCTGTTCGGTGGCTTCGGAGGCGGCGACCGCGATCGTCGCGGCGGAGGCCTCTCCGCGCTCTTCATGCTGATCGTCGCTCCGATTGCTGCGACGCTGATTCAGCTTGCGGTCTCGCGCTCGCGCGAGTATCAGGCGGACGCCACTGGCGCGCATTTCACCGGTAATCCCTACGCCCTGGCAAGCGCTCTGCAAAAGATCGACGCCTACGCGCGCCGTCTGCCCATGCAGGCAAGTCCGTCGACGGCTCATCTGTTCATCATTCAGCCGTTCCTGGGAGGAGTGAACTTTGGCAGCCTGTTCTCGACCCATCCCCCGATCGCGAAGCGCATCGAGCGCCTGACGGGAAGGCCCGCGGAGTTTATGCAGTAAGAAGCTGCGAGCTACGAGTCTTGAGCTATAAAGCATCGGGCAACCTCGTGGTTCGCTGCAAGATGTAATTCCACGAGCGTTCTCGTTGAAAGCGTTGGGCAATGGGTACAAATTGACTCGAAACTCACAGCACGTAGCTCGAAGCTCAGTGACGTAGGTAACTCCGCCGCTCACGATGCTCGATAGTAGAATCGAAAGAATGTCGCCTGAGACTGCCATCGCCGTATCTCACAAAGCCGCCGAACTGGAAAAGGCCCTGCGCCGCGTGATTCGCGGCAACGATGATGTGGTTCGCCTCGCGCTGGTCAGCATTTTCGCGCGCGGCCATTTGCTCATTGAGGGCGTTCCCGGAGTTGGCAAGACCACGCTGGGACAGGCGCTGGCCCGCGCCATCGACTGCACCTTTCAGCGCGTGCAGTTCACCAGCGACATGCTGCCGTCTGACGTGCTCGGCATCTCGGTTTACTCCGCGCTGGAGCAGCAGTTTGAATTCAAGCGCGGTCCGGTGTTCACCAACGTCCTGCTGGCCGACGAGATCAACCGCACCACGCCCAAGACCCAGTCGGCTCTTCTTGAGGCCATGAACGAAGGTCAGGTCACCGTCGACGCGCACTCTTACGATTTGCCGCAGCCGTTTCTGGTGATCGCGACCCAGAACCCGGTCGAGCACCATGGAACTTATCCTCTACCGGAATCGCAACTCGACCGCTTTCTGTTGCGTGTACGCATGGGATATCCCGATGCCCAGGCCGAGCGCGAAATCCTGCGCTCGGAAGCCGGTGCGGCGCATCTGGACGATCTCCACCCCGTTCTCACCGGCGCTGATGTGCTCGAGATGCAGCACGCGGTGAAGCAAGTTCGCGTGGACGACTCCCTGGTGAGTTACGCCTTGGAAATCGTGCGCCGGACGCGCGAGTCGGAGTTTCTCTCGCTGGGTGTTTCGCCCCGCGGATCGCAGGCTCTCTACCGCGCTGCGCAAGCCATGGCATTCCTCGAAGGCCGCGCTTTCTGCACTCCTGAAGACATCAAACCACTCGTCGTCCCCGTCTTCGCCCACCGCGTCGTCGTAAACGGCCTGTACGCATCGACACTGAGGAAGTCCGAGCAGTCGGATCAAGTGTTGCGCGAAATTATTGAGAACGTTCCGGTGCCAGTGTAGTAGCAGTTCTCGGTTCTCGGTTCTCAGTTCTCAGTTCTCAGATGCCAGTTGCCCGTTCCTCCTTCCTCTGTGTCCTCAGTGTCCTCTGTGGTTGTCTCTTTCTGCTCTCGCCCGAGACTATAATTCTCCCGTCATGTCCTTCTTACGTTTCCTCATGCTGCTTTCTCTCATTGCCTGGATTGGTGGGTTGATCTTCTTTGCGTTTGTGCTTGCGCCCACGGCGTTTCAGGTTTTACCCAACACGCATCTTGCCGGTAATGTTGTCGGGCGCGCGCTCGGCAAGCTGCACTGGATCGCCATCGTCTCCGGATTCGTTTTTCTGGCCAGTTCCCTGCTCTACAGCCGCCTCACCGCTGGTACTGCGCATGTGTTTGCCATGCGGCACGTGCTGATTATCCTGATGCTCGGTCTCACGTTGCTCTCGCAGTTCTGGATCATCCCGCGGATGGATACGCTGCGCGCGTCGGTCGGCGACTTCGCCACCGTCACGCTGGACAATCCCGCGCGCGTGCAGTTCGACGCGCTACACGTGTGGTCGACGCGCGTGGAAGGCGCGGTACTGTTGCTGGGTCTGGTAGCGGCGTATTTGACCGCGAGCGCTTTGAACAGCCCGCGCTGAATCACGTAGCCCCGGACGCGTTCGTCCGGGGGTTCTCGAACGCTGCCGAACTTCTCGCTCGCCGTGGACGCGCTCTATTCCCTTCGCAGGCGGACGAATGCGTGTGCCGCTACGCGATATTCGCCTGATAGCGGAAGCAGTCCACGACGTGATCGTTCACCATCCCCACCGCTTGCATGAACGCGTAGCAGATGGTCGATCCAACGAAATTGAAGCCGCGACGCTTGAGGTCCTTGCTCATGGCGTCGGATTCTGCGGTGCGCGCGGGAACCTGTTTGAACGACTTCGGCGAGTTCACTCGCGGCTTGCCGCCAACGAACTGCCAGATGTAACGGTCGAAGCTGCCACATTCCTTCTGCACGCTCAGGAATGCTCGAGCATTGCCCACGGCCGACGCGATCTTAAGTTTATTGCGGACGATACCGGGATCGCGCAGCAACTGCTGAATCTTCCGCCGATCGTAGCGCGCGACGTTTTTGGGATCGAATCCGTCGAAGGCTTTGCGGTAGTTTTCGCGCTTGTTGAGAATCGTGTTCCAGCTCAGGCCGGCTTGCGCGCCTTCGAGGATGAGAAATTCGAAGAGCTTGCGGTCGTCGTGCACCGGAACGCCCCATTCCTCATCGTGGTAGCGGATGGCCAACTCGTTGTTGGCCCATCCGCACCGGACTCTTGTCGAAACATCTTTAACCGCAGAGGACACAGAGTCTCACAGAGTTGCCGACTGGACGACGCGGCGATTCTACTCCAGCGACTTCGGTTCCGACCTGTTTACGGGCGACTTGGCATCGAGCAGTGAAACCAGTTGATGCGCGGACGCCGGGATGCCAACCTTGCCTTGGCGAATAATATCTTTCGCAGTGAGCCTTCTTCCATACAGGTTTTCATTGGCGCTGCCATCGGAACGCAGAGTCGAGCCTTCCAAGGAGATTCCCGCGAACAGTCCTTTGTTGCGCGAGTAGGAGAGAATCTCGGCGCTCATCACGATGTCAGTCGCACCTTCCGCGGTACGTCCCTTGGGACCAGCCGCGGCCGAGGCATCCGCCCCGAGTTTCACTTTGCTGTAGAGCAGCGATTCTGCACCCTTCGGGTTCATCACGAGCAACACAAAGTCAGTGGCCTGGCCGCCGAGTTGGAATCCGATGCTGACTCCTTCGAGCGCGTACAGTGCCGGAGCGCCCCACTTGCCTTTGTAGTGCTCGCCGCTACGGCAAACCATCACGCCGCGTCCGTAGCTGCCGCCAATGCCAAAAGCTCCCTTTTTCACGGAGGGCAGAATGATCAGACACTCGGCCTTGTCGAGCAGATCCTGCGGAATGTCGTCAGGGATATTCAGAATTTCTTTCAGAACCACGCCTGCATCTTTCACGCGGTCTACTTCACGCTCGTCGTTGGCGGCGAACGAAGCAACCGCGGACAAGAGGACAACGAAAAAACAAGCTATGAATTTCTTCATGAGTTCCCTCCAGAAGAGATTTTAAGGAAAATCGGGTCGAGTTCGCGCGACTATCTTCAAGTCCTGAATCCGACTGGCCAACGGAGCATCGAAGCCAGGAGACAAGCCTTGACGCGCAACTGGCAGAATCTGCACGTTTTGTGCCATGACCAAACGTGTGCTCCTTTTGTAACTTGGCACATTTGCGACACGCTCCTAGAGTCAATCACATAGCGGCGCCCATCGAAGATCGACATTTCGGCATCTGGCGTGCAGCAAGTGGTTTGATAGTGTCTTCTGACGCGGTTTAGGGTGCAAATTTTGGACTTTTTCGGAATGAAGTACACGAGCGCCAAATTCGGGGTTCTGACTCTGTTGTTGGCAACCTTTGGCCTGATTGGCCAGTTGCGCGGGCAATCGGCCTACGCCTCCGGGGCGCCAAACTTGAGCGCGTATAACGCGGGCGCGGCAATAGACAATGCCGACGATCCACAGAGCGCGATGGTCACCCTGCATGCGCGAGTGAACGAGGTGAATGTGCTGTTCATCGCGACGGACAAGCACGGCAAGTTCGTTCGCGATCTGAATCAGAAAGACTTCACCATTCTCGACGACCACAAGCCGCCGCAGGCGATTCTGAACTTCCGCCGCGAAACGGATCTGCCGCTTCATCTTGGTCTGCTGATCGACGTGAGCGGATCGGTAGACAGCCGGTTCGAGTTTGAGCAGAACGCGGCTACCAGCTTCTTGCAACACACGCTTCGTGCCGGATTCGACCAGGCGTTCCTGGTCGGGTTCAACAATCACAGCCAGATGGCGCAGGACTATACCGACAATGCGGCGTTGCTGGCGGCAAGCGTTCGCAAACTGCACGATGGTGGCGGGACAGCGCTTTACGACGCTGTGTATAAAGCGTGCAAAGAGAAATTTCTGAAAGACCGCTCCGATCATCCGGTGCGGAAGGCGATCGTGATCGTCAGCGACGGGGAAGATAACCAGAGCGATATTACGAAGGCGCAGGCCATCGAGATGGCGCAGCGCTCTGAGGTGATCATCTACGCCATTTCCACCGACGACAGCGGCCTGGTGATGCGGGGCGACAAAGTGCTCGAGCAACTGGCCGAAGCGACTGGCGGGCGCGCATTCTTTCCCTTCAAGATGAAAGACATTACCCACTCGTTCGCGGCGATTGAAGACGAGTTGCGCAGCCAGTACGTGGTTTCGTACAAGCCCGCCGATTTCGATGCGGACGGGCGTTACCGCTCCATCGAGATCTCTACGCTGAAGAAAGATTTGCAAGTGCGGGCGCGCAAGGGGTACTTCGCGCCGCAGCAGTAGGGGATCAGTTCTCAGTTCTCAGTTCTCAGTTCTCAGTTCTCAGTTCTCAGTTCTCAGTTCTCGGTTCTCAGTTCCCAGTTCTCGGTTCTCAGTTCCCGGTTCCCAGCCTCAACCTCTCAGGCTTCATGGGTTCTCCTGTAAATCTCTTATTGCAGAATGCAAAAGTCCTCTCTCGTTCGCGTTTGCGAGGGAGGTCGCGGTGTGCTAACGTCCCATTGATTTCCGGTTTCGCCTTCGGAAGACTCAGGAGACGCTCATGACTGGCATCATCTTTCTGGTTATTCTCGTTGTGATTGCCGTGGTGCTGATCGGGATGTACAACAGCCTGGTGCAACTGCGGGTGCGCTGCGATTCGGCATGGTCCGATATTGACGTGCAGTTGAAGCGGCGGCACGACCTGATTCCCAACCTGGTGGAAACAGTGAAGGGATACGCGGCGCACGAGAAGGGGACGTTTGAGAATATCGCCAAGTTCCGGTCGCAGGCGATGCAGGCCACCACACCTGGCGACAAAGCGACGGCCGAGAATCAGCTTACTGGAGCATTGAAGAGTTTGTTCGCGGTGGCGGAAAACTATCCTGAGCTCAAGGCTTCGGAGGAGTTCACGCAGCTGCAGGGATCGCTGAGCCAGACCGAAGACTCGATTCAGAATTCGCGGCGGTACTACAACGCGGTGGTGCGCGACCTGAATACGAAAATCCAGGTGTTCCCGACGAATATTCTGGCGGGGATGTTCAACTTCACGGCGCGGCAGTTCTTCGAGACCACCGAAGCCGACCGCGAGCCGGTGCAGGTGAAATTCTAGTCTGATGAAGGCGCTCTCTTCTGTGGAGACCTTGACGGCAACATCTTTCGCGCGCGGCAGAGAGAGACGTAGCAAGCTACGTCTCTACGGACTGATTATTTGCGTTGTCTTCTTTGTTTCGCCTCTCTTCGCGAAATCCTGGCGGGTCGCCGACTTTCAGGACAACATTAGCGTCGACAAAGACGGCGGCGCGGTGGTGACGGAACGCATCACACTGGTGTTCGTGGGCGAGTGGCACGGGATTCATCGGACGATTCCCATCGAATATCCGGGGCCGGACGGGACGAACTACCGGCTCTATGTCGACGTCACCAGCGTCACTGACGGCGATGGCGGCAAACTCAAGTACGACTCTTCCACTTCCAACGGTTCGCGCGATCTGAAGATTTATATTCCCGACGCGGTCGATACGACGCGCACGGTCGAGATCGTCTATGGAGTGCGCAACGGGACACGCTTTTTCGACGGTCATGACGAGTTTTATTGGAACGTCACGGGGAATGACTGGCCGGTGCCGATCGATCATGCGGCCGCGAAGGTGCGGTTCCCGGGCGCAGCTGCGGGGTCGCTGAGCGCGCAGGCGTTTACCGGCGTTTACGGCTCGAGTGAGCGAGATGCCAGCGCGAAGATCGCTGGCGCGGAGGCCCTGTTCGAGACCAACAATCCGCTGCCCATGCGCGGCGGGCTGACTATCGACGTTTACATTCCGAAGGATATTCTCAAGGAACCCAGCGCGTTGACGAAGTTTTTCTGGTTCATTGGGGGCAATCCTGCTGTCCTTCTGCCGCTGGTCACGATAGCTGTGATGTTCCCGTTGTGGTGGTACAAGGGACGCGATCCCGATCCCGGCATGTCGGTGGCGCCGATGTACGAACCGCCGACTGGTATTTCTCCAGCTGAGGCAGGGACGTTGATCGACGACACGATTCACCCGCGGGACATCACATCGACCATCGTCGATCTGGCGGTGCGCGGGTATATCAAGATCGAGGAGACGGCGGAGAAAGGGCTGGTCTTCACGCACAAGGATTACGTGTTTCATCTGCTGAAACCGATGGCGGAGTGGAATGATGCGGGGCTGGCTCCGCACGAACGCGTCATGCTGGAGAATGTTTTCCAGGGAGGAGCCGAAACCCGGCTTTCCAGCCTGAAGAACCGCTTCTATACCGCGGTTCCGATCATCCGTCAGGACATTATGGCGGCGCTGAAGAACAAAGGCATTTACCTGCTCGATCCGGAGTCGGCCAACGGATACAGCATTGGCGCGGCCATCGCGATTCTCGTTCCGTTCGGCATTCTCCAGTACCTGGGCTGGGCGAATTTTCTCAGCTCGATTCCTTTGCTGATTGTGTGCGTGCCGGTCGCGGCGCTGGTCTGGTGGTTGTTTGCGCGGGTCATGACCGCCAAGACCGTCAAGGGCGCGCGGGTTCACGTTGCAGTGCTCGGCTTCCAGGAGTTCATGAATCGTGTGGACGGGGAGCGGTTGAAGCTGATGCCGCCGACTACCTTCGAGAAGTTTCTGCCCTACGCGATGGCGCTGGGCGTGGAGCATCACTGGGCGCAGGCGTTTGCCGGGATCATCAAAGATCCGCCGCAGTGGTATGTGGGGCCGGGTGGAGTCTACAGCGGGTTCAATCCGATCTTCTTTTCGAGTTCGATGCATAACATGGCGACGGATATGCACCAGGTTTTCGTGTCGGCGCCGCGGTCGAGCTCGAGCGGCTCGGGGTTTGGCGGAGGCGGAGGCGGGGGCGGCTTCTCCGGCGGCGGATTTGGCGGCGGAGGCGGTAGCGCGTTCTGAGATCCGCAGATTGATCTTCGTATTTCACGTTGTCATCCCGAGCGAAGCGAGGGACCTGGGTTTCTGCTTGCTCGGACACCCACGGTGGCACAGGCAAACACCCAGGTCCCTCGCTTCGCTCGGGATGACAGACTTCTCGGGATAACAGACTTCTAGTGATGACAGGCTTCTACCGATGACGGACTTCTAGTGTTGACCGACATTCACTAGCGACAAGCGGGCACGGATGCTATTCTTAGCGCCATCCCAGAGGCGTTGCGCCAATACTTCGCTTCCGGCGGGGTTCAATAGTCACATAGAAGAGGGTGCATGGGGGCCGTCGCAGGAGCGCGCAAGCGCTTTTCGTTGATCCTGATCAAGCCATCGCACTACGACGATGACGGCTACGTCATCCAGTGGCTGCGGTCGGCCATTCCGTCGAATACTCTGGCGGTGATCAACGGGCTCGCGCTCGACTGCAAGGAGCGGCGCGTACTCGGGGACGACATCGACATCGTCATCACGGCACTCGACGAAACCAACACGCACATCAAGCCGCGGAAGATTGCTCAGCTACTTGGGAAAGAACCCGGGCTTGTGGCGCTGATCGGGGTGCAATCGAATCAGTTTCCGCGCGCCATGGATATTGCGCGGCCGCTGCGCGCGGCTGGGGTGCAGGTTTGCATTGGCGGATTCCACGTTTCGGGATGCCTGTCGATGCTGCCCGAGCTTCCGGCTGAGTTGAAGGACGCGATGGATCTCGGCATCTCGCTGTTTGCGGGCGAGGCTGAAGGGCGGTTCGAAGAAGTTCTCGTCGACGCGTCGCAGGGAAAGATGAAGCCGCTCTACAACTACATGGCGGACCTGCCTTCGCTCGAAGGAGTGCCGATGCCGATCCTTCCGGCAACGCGCGTGAAGCGCACGGGCGGCAAGATCACGACGTTTGATGCCGGACGCGGCTGCCCGTTCCTGTGTTCGTTCTGCACCATCATCAACGTGCAGGGACGGAAATCACGGCGGCGCTCGGTGGACGACATCGAGCAGATTATCCGGCGAAATCTGGTGCAGGGCATCAACCGCTTCTTTATTACCGACGACAACTTCGCGCGCAACACGGATTGGGAGATTGTGTTCGATCGGCTGATTGCCATGCGTGAAGGAGAAAGGCTCAACATCAAATTCGTTATCCAGGTGGATACGATGTGCCACCGGTTGCCGCACTTCATTGAGAAGGCGGGGCGCGCGGGCGTGGCGCGGGTGTTTATCGGTTTGGAGAGCATTAATCCGGACGCGCTGCTCGGGGCAAGAAAGAAGCAGAACAAAGTCGCCGAGTACCGCAAGATGCTGCTGGAGTGGAAGACGGCCGGGGTCACGGTGTTTGCGGGCTACATTATCGGATTCCCGTCGGACACGCCGGAATCAGTGATGCGCGATATTCAGACCATTCAGCGCGAGTTGCCGATCGACTTGCTGGAGCCGCATTGCCTGACCCCGCTGCCGGGGTCGGAGGATCATCAGAAGCTGCACAAGGCGGGGGCTTACCTTGATCCAGACCTGAACAAGTACGACCTGGAGCACGTGACTGCGGCGCACTCCACGATGACGGCGGAGCAGTGGCAGAAGCTGTATCACGATGCGTGGACGGCATATTATTCGCCGGAGCATCTGGAAACGGTGATGCGGCGATCGGTGGCGACCAACAGCAATGCGGGCAACATGACGTTTCTGCTGCTCTGGTACTACACCTGCGTCGCGCTGGAGAAGATTGATCCGCTCGAAGGCGGGTATCTGCGGCGGAAGTATCGCAAAGACCGGCGGCCGACGTTCCCGATTGAGAGTCCATTCGTCTTTTATCCTCGCTATGTTGCGGACTTGCTGAAGAAGCATTTCACGCTAGCGCTGTTGGTCTGGAAGTACGGCAAGTTCCGACGGCAGCTCAAGCGCGATCCGAATGCGCGCAACTATACGGACTTGGCGTTGACGCCGGTGACTGAAGATGATTCGGAAGAGTTGTTTGTGACCAGCGCGCATCAGCATGCGCACGCGAAACCGGCGCTGGTGACGTTGGGAAAGTGAGTCTTGTCATCCTGAGCGAAGGAACTGGTTCGCGGAGCGGACCAGTTCCGCAGTCGAAGGATCCCTAGCCTCATATGAAGGGTTCGTGCTGAGATAGCCTCACTGGGCTTACTGTTCGTGAGAGAACTCCCTGAGTCCTGGGGAGTCAGTTTGGGAGCGTAGGGATCCTTCGACTGCGTTTTCGTCCGCTCGTCGCGGACAGGTGCGTGGGGTTTGATGCGCAGCCGGGCTTCGCCCTCGCTGGACGGCCGAGGCGGCCGTCCCCACATGTATGTTTCTGGCATCCAAAAAGAAAAAGGGCCGCGAAGTTAATCGCGGCCCTTACTACGTGCGGAGACTCTTACTGCTCACCGGCCAGAGCGTTAGAACCCCAGAGGGCATTGCTTCCCCACAAGGCGTTGCTACCCCAAAGGGCGTTACTGCCCCACAATGCGTTGCTGCCCCAGAGTGCGTTCGATCCCCACAAGGCGTTGGAGCCCCAGAGAGCATTGCTTCCCCAGAGCGCGTTGCTGCCGGACATAGTGGACGATGGGTTGCCGGCAACGAACTCAGAAGTTCCCCACACGGCCGAGTTCGACCAGGCGGCTGAGGTATTCCAGACCGCGGTCGGACTGTCGTTCAGGTACACGTTGCCCGAAGTCGCATCATCGGACGCCACAGGAGACATGGCAGTCCCCTTGGCCAAGTCAGCGCTGTTGAGAGCGGCTTCCACGTCGACGTATCCCGCGCCGACGGTGAAGACGTCGTACTGGTCGGTGTAGGTGATTCCGGTGGATGGATCGGTCGTGCTGCTGAAGGCCGGGAAGGATTTCCATGCCGTCTTCATCAACCGTGCCTTCACTTGATCGGGCGTGAGTCCTGGGCTCTTCTGGAGCAGATCCGCCACGACTCCACTCACGACGCCGGCCGCCATGCTGGTGCCGCTCAGCGTGAAGTAGCTGGCAGAAGGTGCGGTGTTTCCTCCGTTGACATAGAAGTTGTAGGGCACGCGGTTGGCGGGGTATTGGTTATAGAGCGTGGAACCAGGGGCTTCGAGCGAAACCAGCAGGTTGCCGGGAGCGACAAGGTCCGGCTTGGCGACGGCATCGATCGCGGTCGGCCCCTTCGAACTGTAGCTGGCGATCAAATCGTCGACGCGCGTGGGAGTTCCCATGGTCTTCATCGCGCCCACGGTGATTACGTACGGATCGTTGGCGGGCGACGTGATGGTCGCGTAGCCATTGGTCGGCTGGTACCGTCCGTTGTTGCCAGCAGCCACGACCACGACAATTCCATTTTGCCAGGCCTTTTCGACCGCCTGGCACAACGGGTCCAGCTTGTAAGTCTCGTATACCGCGCGGCCCATCGAAAGATTGATCACGCGAATGTTGTACTTCGATTTCAGAGAGATCGCCTGATTGATGGCGGCGATCACCACGCTGTCGGTGGAAGCCCCGTTGGCATCCAGCACTCGCAGGTTGACGATCTTTGCGCCCGGCGCGATGCCCTTGAAGGTCTTGCTGTAGAGAAGGCCGGTGGAACTGAAGCCATTTCCGGCGATCAGGCCTGCGATGTGCGTGCCGTGTCCGTACTGGTCACTCGGGCTCGAATTCCCTGGCACGAAGGACTGTTGATACACAACGCGCGAGAACAGGCCTTGATAAAGATCGAGGTGATTGCTTACGCCACTGTCGATGAGCGCCATACCGATCCCGGCGCCGGTATAGTTCGATTGCCAAGCGAAGTCGGCATTCACGGCGGAGGCGGCATTATTGAGCGACGGCGTCAGCGGCCGGTCGAGGCTGATGTAGACGACGTTGGACTGGTTCGAGAGACTCACGATGCCGTTACCGTCGAGCAAGGCAACTACGCCGTTGACCAGGGGCAATTGTCCGACGATCGTGCCCCCGAGCTTCACAACGTCGTTTACCACGCAGTTCACAAGGCCGAGCAGACCGGTGCAGTTCACCGGCGCTCCGGGCGCATACTGCACGATCACTTGTACCTGCTGGGTCGAGCGATAGTTCTGGAGTTCCGGTGATATTTTCGAGTCGTCGGCATGCGCCAACGTCACGGTGGCAATCAGCAATAGCAGCACGAACTTCTTCATCATTCCCCCACTCAAGCGCCCACAGGCGCGTAATCGGACCCCAAGTGACTGTTGTATTTGCAGGTACAGGCCCAAAACGGGAGAAGAAATGTCCTTGTTTATCAATTACTTAGGAGAGTTTGTTGCGGAACTCAGCGGACACTTTGTCCCACTGCCCGGGCCTTGGGACAACTTGTCTTAGGTGCCCCCTTCGGTCCGTGTCTACGGTCACGCCAACAGGTTGTAAGCAATTGATTTGTCTAGAGAAAACGATGGTAACGAGAGGGCTTCTTTTTAGACGGACATCGCTCTGTAATTCGTTGAAAATTTAAGCACTTCTCTATGTCTCGGATTCATTCCATTGGCGCACGTGTGTTCATTGCCGGGATGGCTCTGGCTGGATGCTTCTGCCTTGCGTTGGCATTCTCGCACTGGCAGTCGAGCGATCCCGTCAAGTTCGCTTGCTATCTGACCGCGGCACTGTTGGCATCGTCGCTGAAGGTGAGCCTGCCGGGCATTGAGGGAACGCTCTCGGTGAACTTCCTGTTCACCCTGCTGGGCATTCTGGAACTAAGCCTGCCAGAAACTCTGTTGATAGG
Organism: Candidatus Sulfotelmatobacter sp.; assembly: GCA_017883385.1. GTDB lineage: Bacteria > Acidobacteriota > Terriglobia > Terriglobales > Acidobacteriaceae > Sulfotelmatobacter. Next base: position 19,678 of record JADGNQ010000060.1, on the reverse strand, counting down.
GCTGGCCAGCACGTTGGGACAGTTTTATTGGAGACCGGCGCGACAGTTGAAGCTGGTGCAGCTTGTATTCAATTTGTCGCAGGTAACGGTTTCGAGTGCCGTGGCATACGGCGCGTACAAGTTGGTCGTCATCCATGTTCTTCACGCGCCGGGACCGCTCGCCTTGCTCGTGGCCGCCATCACTCACTTCGGCTGCAACACGGCGGCGATGTCGACCATCATCGGACTGACGGAAGACAAGGCCATCGCAAAGGTGTGGACCGCCAGCTATCTCTGGTCGTTTCCTTACTACATGGTTGGAGCGGCCGCGGCGGGCCTAGTCAATTTCCTGAACCGGCACATTGGATGGCAATCGTCTCTGCTGGTTCTGCCGCCGATCTATCTGATGTACCGCTCTTATCGTCTCTATCTGGGCAAACTGGAGACGGAAAAGCGGCATGCCGAGCGGGTATCGAATCTGCACCTGCGGACGATCGAGGCGCTCGCGCTGGCCATCGAAGCGAAAGACGAAACCACGGGCGAACACCTGCAGCGAGTCCGTGTTTATGCGATGGAACTGGCGAAGGAACTGGGCCTGAACGAAGACGAAACGGAGGCGCTGCGAGCGGCGTCGGTGCTGCACGATATCGGGAAACTGGCAGTGCCCGAGCACATCATTTCAAAACCGGGGAAGCTGACGCCGGAAGAATTCGAGAAGATGAAGATTCACCCCATTGTTGGGGCGGAGATTCTGGAGCAGGTTGATTTTCCGTATCCGGTGGTGCCCATTGTGCGAGCGCACCACGAGAAATGGGATGGCAGCGGCTACCCGAATGGGCTGGCCGGTGAGGCGATTCCGATTGGAGCTCGCATTCTCGCGGCAGTCGATTGCCTGGATGCGCTGGCCTCGGACCGGCAATACCGGAAAGCATTGCCGTTGGACGAGGCCATGGCGAAAGTTGTCTCGGAAGCAGGCAAGAGTTTCGATCCGCGCGTGGTTGCGATCCTGCATCGCCGCTATATCGAACTAGAGAAGTTGGCAAATGAGCAGCCGCTGCAGGCTCCGCCGAAGCTCTCCACCGATATCAAGGTCGAGCGCGGCTTGGCTCCGGCGGCGGGATTTGCGGAGTCTGCATCCGCGAACGGGTCAGGACCAGCCAGCAATTCGATGGCTCTGATTTCTGCTGCCCGAAAACAAGGTCAGGAGATCGTTGAGCTCAGTCGACAGGTTGGCACTGATCTGAGCGGGGAAGACGTACTTTCCCTGCTCTCGGTTCGTCTGAAACGCCTGGTAGCGTACGACTCGATGGCGGTCTACTGTCCGAAGAGCGGTGTGCTGGTTCCACAGTTTGTGAGCGGGGAAAACTTCCGGCTATTTTCTTCGTTGAGGATTCCTCATGGAGAAGGTTTATCGGGATGGGTGGCGCAAAACCACAAGGCGATTCTGAACGGGAATCCATCGGTGGAACCGGGATATCTGAGCGATCCCACGAAGTACAGCACGCTGCGGTCGGCGCTGGCGGTGCCTCTGGAGGGAACGGCCGGAATCGCGGCCGTATTGGCTCTCTATCGCGCGGGGCAGGATGCGTTTACGGCGGATGAGCTTCGGGTAGTGGAGGCGATGGGGACGGGACTGGGAATCGCAATTGAAAGCGCTGGCAAGCCTAAAGCTTCGGCGGTTGGCGCGGGTGCAAAGTAACGAATCTCATCCAGTTCCGGCAAGCCTTACCGCCAGCGAGGCATAGTGGGTCAGTCTGGCGCTGGAAAACCGTAAACCGCTAAGGGCACGAAGGTGCACGAAGGAATTCAGGCATATCCGTTTCCGTCGTGTGACTTCGCTTCGTTCGTGGTGAATGTCGTCTTGCCGCTACTCCATCTCGAAGCTTACATACATCAAGCCGCTGTCGCGTTCAACTTGCAGGACGACGGGATCGCCTGTCTTCAGTCCGCCAACGGCGGTGCGCAGGGTGTCCACCGAATCGATCGGTGTTGTATTCAGTTGGTGGATGACATCGCCGGCCTGCAGCCCGGTGTCGGGCATGATCAGATCGGCGGCGCGGCCCACCACGACTACTCCTGAGGAAATCCGTAACGAGCCCAACCGGGTGCGCAGGTCAGCGGTGACATCGAGGGCGAGCACACCCAGGCGCGGAATCAGGCTGTTGTCGGGATTGACGGTGTCGAGAAGTTCGTCCATGTGATCGCGGTGCTCAATCGCCGGAACGTAGAGCGTTTTCTTTTCATTGCCGCGGAGAATTTCTAATTTCACAACCTGGTCGAGACGGTGCAAATAGAGGGCCGCCGAAAGCGAGGGCAGAGTTTCGATGCGCCGGTCATCGGCGGTAAGGATAATGTCCTGAATCTGCAGGCCCGCTGCAGCGGCCGGACCCTCCGGAGTCACGTCGACGACCACGACTCCCCAATGCTGCGAAAGGTGCAGACCGTCGGCTAACGTCGGAGTAATTTCTTGCGCGACGGCGCCGACTTCGACGCGATGGACGTGCCCGTGGTTGCGCAGGCTGTGGTAGACGAAATCGACGACGCGTGCGGGAATGGCGAAGCCCAAACCTTCGCTGCCTCCGCCTTGCGACAGAATAAAGGTGTTGATGCCCAGGACAGCGCCACTCATATCCACCAGCGGGCCTCCGCTGTTGCCGGGGTTGATAGGAGCGTCCGTCTGAATGTAGGTGAGAGGCTTGGTGGAGTCGGGTTGACGGGCGACCGCACTGACTACACCCATGGTGACCGAGTTCTGCAGGCCTTCCGGGCTGCCAATCGCGAATACGAGTTGTCCTACACGGGGCCGCTGCTGGCTTACGAGAGGAAGCGTCGGCAGGTCGGCTTCGTCAATCTTGAGGAGAGCGAGATCGGTTTCCTTGTGCTGGCCCAAAAGGCGGGCTTCAAGGATGCGGCGCTTCCCGATCGGCACTTGGCCGGAAGAGTCGCCCATGGGAAGCGGCAGGGCCACGCGAATCCGCTGCGCGCCTTCGACCACATGGGCGTTGGTCATGATGTAGCCGTTGGAGTCGACAATGACTCCCGAGCCGACCGCGTGCTGGCGAACGATGAACGCGGTTTGGGATCGATCCTCCTGGCGGAGCGGCCCGTATCCCGTGACGAGGATTTGCACTACCGCGGGAGATACCCTGGCAGCCAAGCTTTCCAAGGCGCCGTTGAGCTGGACTAAAACACCGGGAGGTTCGGGAGACTTAGCCTCGGTGCTGCCGGAACTGATCTTCTTCTGCGGCGTCTGTGCGGCAGGCTTCGGGCTGGACGTCTGGGCCAAGGCCACTCCAACGGTAGAGAAGAAAACCGCGAGCGTCAGGACGAGGATATGTGGGGCTTTGTAGTTTTGTTCAGCCTTCGCGCTGATCTGAAGTGAATTCGCCATACGGATACCGCTCCTATGTCTTGTCGCGAGATACCTGAACAAAACACTACCACGCGCGCGCCAGACTCGATGTAAAGGCCGGTCAACCTCGTCGCGGAAGGCGTCGTCAATGGCCAGGCTGGCAGGGGGAACCTAGTTGCTACCGGTAACTAACGGGTTATCAGGCTTTTACACGAGTAACCATCCGTGATATAACCGCCCCTGAGCACAAAAGTGGGCCTGCGCCCGCCCGGAGCTTGGTTTGACGACGTTGGCCTCATTCGCAGAAGAGACAAAGACAACAGGCCAGCCTAGAGGAGGCACTGTGGGCGAAGAAGCACGGACCGGAAAACGGTTCCCGCTGGAATTGCCGATCAAGATACACAAAGGCGAGGCTGGCGGAGACGCCGACGGAGTGACAGGGAATCTGAGCGCGGCCGGCGTGTACATCAAGGGCGATGCCTCGATGGAGATTGGTACGCCGGTGGAATTTGAAATCACGCTGCCCCCGGAGATGACGGGCGGTAAGGAGCATGTGACCATCCAGTGCAAGGGACGGGTGGTGCGCGCCGACGAAACTGGAGAAGGCGGCGAAGGCCGCGGCGTGGCTTGCGTGATCGACTCATACGAGTTCGTGAGGAACTCATAATCGTTTTGAAGCTGATTTTCTTGGAGCGCTGACAAATGCTCAAACTGATTCTGGCCGATAACCAGGCGATATTCCGGGCGGGCATCGCCAAAGTGCTCGCCGTGGAAGACGAGATGCGCATTGTGGCCCAGGCACAAACGCCCGAACAGATGTTCATGGCCCTGGACAAGTTCCGCGCCGCGGTGCTGGTGGCGGCGGCGGGATTCCACAACGACTTTGCCGCGATTGTGGCGGCGGCGAACAAGGCGAAGACGCGTGTGATTGTGCTGGCCGACACGGGCGAGAGCGCCCAGCGGCACATGACGAACGGCGCGCACGGCGTGGTGTACCGCAACGTGACCAGCGCGGCGCTCGTCGACTGCGTGCGGAAAGTCGCTCGCGGCGAGACCTGGGTGCAGGATGTCGCCGTGCCCAGCGAACTCACCGAGAACGATATGGTCGGATTGCGAGTGCGCGACCGGCTGACCGCCAAGGAACTGCGCATCGTGGCGCTCATCGTGCAGGGCTACAAGAACAAGGAAATTGCCACGCAGCTCGGCACCACTGAGCAGGTCATCAAGAATTACTTGCGCAACGTGTACGACAAGATCGGCGTTTCGGACCGGCTGGAACTGGCGCTGTTCACCATCCACCACCGGATTCTGAATGAGGCTGCCGCCGCGACGACTACCGGGATCATACCGCAGCCGCCGGCGGGAGTTGCGCAGTAGAATTGCGAATCGATCGACTTCAAAGGCCGCCTGCGCAGGGCGGCCTTTTTGATTGCCGGGAGCACTGCCGGAGATCGCCAATCACTGGCGCGCAGTGCAGAATGCGAATCATAATTGAGGCCACTAACATCTATGGCTGGTATGGAATATCGACAACTTGGCCGATCCGGCTTGAAAGTTCCCGCGTTGAGTTTTGGTACGGGCACTTTTGGCGGTGGAACCGAATTCTTCAAAGCGTGGGGCGCGAGTGATGTTGCAGAAGCAACTCGCCTCGTGGACATCTGCCTTGATGCAGGCGTGAATCTATTCGACACCGCGGATATTTATTCAGACGGACTGTCCGAGACGATTCTCGGGAAGGCCATCGCGGGGCGCCGTGACAAGGTTCTGATCTCGACGAAAGCTACCTTCCGGATGGGGCCGGGCCCCAACGATCTGGGGTCTTCGCGACATCACCTGATCCAGGCCTGCGAAGCGAGCTTGCGGCGGCTGGGGACGGACTACATCGACATTTATCACCTGCACGGATTCGACGCGCTGACTCCGGTCGAGGAAGTTCTGAGCACGTTGAACAACCTCGTGGTCAGCGGCAAGGTGCGATACATTGCCTGCTCGAATTTTTCCGGCTGGCACCTGATGAAGTCGCTTGCCGTTTCTGACCGTTACGGGTGGGCGCGCTATGTGGCTCATCAGGTGTACTACTCTCTGATCAGCCGGGAGTACGAATGGGAACTCATGCCGCTGGGGAAGGATCAGGGAGTAGGAGCACTGATCTGGAGCCCGCTGGGATGGGGACGCCTCACAGGCAAACTTCGCCGAGGTAAGGCTCTACCCGAGGGAAGCCGGCTGCACAAGACTTCTGAGCAAGGGCCGCCGATTGAGGACGAGCATCTTTACAGAACTGTCGACGCGTTGGATGAAGTCGCGAAAGAGTGCGGCAAGAGCGTGCCGCAGGTTGCGCTGAACTGGTTGTTGCAGCGGCCCACGGTTGCCAGCGTGATTATCGGCGCGAGGAATGAAGAACAATTGCGCCAGAATCTCGCCGCCGCCGGATGGAATCTATCTGCCGGGCAGATTGGCAAACTAGACGCAGCCACCGAAACGGCGAGGACGTATCCGTATTGGCATCAGCGAAACGCTTTTGTCGAGCGCAATCCTGCGGCAGCGCCTCCGGCGGCGTGGCGCGGTTAGCCGTATCGATTCTTACTCTGGGGCCCCGTGGCCAGGCCCGAACGTCGTGCCGAAAAAATCATTGGCATTCCAGGCTGGCGCCGCATTGTGCTGCGCCACCTGATAGCCGACCAGAAAATTCATCACGGTGGCTTTCGCCATCGACTCCCACGCGAACGGCTGGTTCATACTGTCAAGCGGTGTGTGGTACACCATCTCGGTCCACTTCTTGTTCTCTTCCACGAGATTCACTCTGGGATCGGTGGCGTGGATCCCGTCAACCAGCCAGACCGAAGGCACGCCCTGAATCACAAACGAATATTGATCACTGCGGATGAATGCAACTTGGTCCGGCAACGGGTCGGGAGTGATGTCGTAGCCCATCACCTTCCCGGCGTCGGCAATTGCTTTTCCGAGCGTCGAGTGTTCGGAACCCACGGCAACTACGTCGTTCATGGAATAGTAGGTGCCGGGAACGGTGTCGAGATTGATGTCGGCCACAATCGCCTTCAATGGCACAGTGGGAAAATGGGCGAAGTAGTCGGAGCCGAGCAACCCCATTTCTTCTCCGGTCACGAACACGAACAGGACCGACCGGCGCGGCGGCTTGGGCAGAGCGGCGAAAGCCCGCGCGATTTCGAGCACAGCCGCGGTTCCGGATGCATTGTCAATGGCGCCGTGACAAATGTTATCCCCGCCAATCGGCGGACAGATTCCAACATGGTCCACGTGGGCCGTGTATACCACGTACTCGTTGCGCAGAGCCGGATCGGAGCCTTCGAGTTCGGCGACGATATTCGAACTCGTCACCACCGTTTGCGACGCAACCGAATGGATGCGCACGCTGATGGGCATGGCGAACGACTGCGGCTTGCCGGTCTTGGCGGTGGCGAACACCTGTTCCGCGGTTCGTGGCGCGCCGGCGAATAGAAGGTTTGCGCCTTCGGGGCTGAAGGTTGCGCTGCCTTTCAAGTCGGAGAAATAGTCGTGAGGCGCGCCGTTCTTCTCCTGCCAGTGCATCTCGCCACCGGGAACCTGCGAGACCATCCAGTCCCATGGGAGCCATTTCCAGTCATCGGGCATCAGAATCAAGAGCGTGCCGATCGCACCATGGGCCAGCGCAATCTTCGCTTTCACCGTGGTGTCTGAGTAGTACGCGCGCTCGGTGGAGGGGAACGTCGCGGGTGCTCCGAAGATTTCGAGTATGACCTTGCCGCGCACGTCAACGCCGGCGAAGTCGTCGTATTTCTCGTCAGGCGCGGTGACACCGAAGCCCACGAATACCACCGGCGCGTTTACATCGCACTCTACGCGGCTGTCTTTTTCCGGAGAATTCGCAAAGCGCGCTCCGGGAATGTAGTCCTTGCCATCCACCAGCTTCTGCTCTGTGCCATTGACCGTTAGAAAAAGGGCGCCGGCAGCTGAATCGACCACGGCTTTTTGCAGAGTCACCGGCTGCAACCACTTGCCGGAAACACCGGGACGCAACCCCATGCCTTCCAGCTGCGACGCCACATAGCTCGCGGCAACGTCATAGCCGGGCGTTCCGGGCGCGCGCCCCTGCAACAAGCTGTCCGAGAGAAAGCGCATGTGTGCCCGAATCCGCTCCGGGCGGATCTCTTTCGTGGCCACATCAACGGCGGCGCGAGTGGAGGAATCCTGACCTGAGAGATTGGAAGAGAGGAAAAAACAGACAAGACAACCCAATACGCGCAGCCCACGTTTCATTTAGCAGCCCCAGTCTTGAGCAGTGCGACCAGCTTAGACGCCGCCGGGGATTGTGGTCAAAAGAAGAAGCTGCGGCGTGCCTCATCCGGCGGCGGCGAGACGCCGACACGACAGCCGCCGAGACGGCGGCGCTAGTAGATCTTCTCTCCCACAACTTTCGCCTGGGTAAAGAGGTACAGATAGTCCGGGCCGCCGGACTTGGAATCGGTGCCGGACATGTTGAAGCCGCCGAAGGGATGCGCGCCGACCATCGCTCCCGTGCACTTGCGGTTGATGTAAAGGTTGCCGACGTGGAACTCGTGGATGGCGCGGTCGATCTTGTCGCGCGACTTGGTATAGATGGCACCGGTGAGGCCGAACTCGGTGTCGTTGGCGATTTCGAGGGCGTGGTCGAAGCCGTGGGCTTTGATGACCACCAGCACGGGGCCGAAGATTTCTTCCTGCTCCAACTTCGACTTCGGAGGGATGTCGGCAATCACCGTGGGCTGGATGAAGTAACCCTCGCCTGGGGCGCGTTCGCCGCCGGTGATGAGGCGTCCGTCTTTCTTGCCCTGCTCGATGTAGGCGAGGATCGTCTTCATCGAGCCTTCGTTGATCACTGCGCCCATGGCGGCGTTCTCGGCGACATCTCCGATCTGAATTTTTTCGACGCGGGCCTTCAGTTGCTCGAGGAATTTGTCGTAGACGCGTTCGTCGACAATGGCGCGCGAGCACGCTGAGCACTTCTGTCCCTGGAAGCCGAATGCGGCTTGCGCCACGCCTTCGACGGCGGAATCGATGTCGGCATCGGCATCGACGATGATGGCGTCTTTGCCGCCCATCTCAAGGATGGTGCGCTTGATCCAGATCTGGCCGGGAGCTTGCGTCGCTGCCGTCTTGTTGATATGCAGACCAACTTCGCGGGAGCCGGTGAAGGCGATGTAGCGCGTCTTGGGATGTGCGACTACTGCATCGCCGAAACTGGCCCCGGCACCGGGGCAGAAGTTGACGACGCCTTCGGGCATGCCGGCTTCTTCGAGGAGTTCGAGGAATTTCGCGGCGATGGTGGGCGAATCGCTTGACGGCTTAAGGATGACGGTGTTGCCGCTGACGATGGAGGCCAGGGTCATCCCGGCCATGATGGCGCATGGGAAATTCCACGGCGGAATGACGGCGCCCACGCCGAGCGGAATATAGTGCAGCGTGTCGTGCTCGCCGGGAAGCTGGATGGGCGTCTGGGCTTTCGCAAAGCGCAACGCTTCGCGACCATAGAACTCGCAGAAATCGATAGTCTCGGAAATGTCGGCGTCGGCCTCCGCCCAGTTTTTGCTGACTTCGAAAACCAGCCATGCCATGTATTCCATCTTGCGCTGGCGCAGCAGGTCGCCGACGCGGAACACCAGGCCGGCGCGCTCTTCGACCGTGGTGCGGCTCCAGAACTGGAAGGCTGCGAGCGCGGCCTGCATCGCTGGTTCCACGTGATCCTTGCCGGCCTTTTGGTGGATACCGACGATTTGCGATGGCTGCGACGGATTCAGCGACTGGATCTTGTCGGTGGTCTTGACGCGTTTGCCGCCAATGATGAGGTCATACTCGCGGCCTAATTGAGCGCGAACTTTGGCGATGGCGGCACGCATGCGGCGGGCGTTTTCTTCGTTGCGGAAATCAAAGAAGGGCTCGGTGACAAAAGGGCCTTGATGCGGGGCCGTGCGCGGCCGGACGGGGGCTTCGAGCGTTGCCATGGGAGAGATCCTTTCGGACTTGAGAGATTAGAAAGTAGGTTTGCGTTGACAGTTTACACCTCGTGAGGAGCAGTGTGAGTAGACGGCAAAGCGGCATTCTCGGCTCAGGTTCTGCTGACATCCGGCTGGGCAGCGCGGGGATATCTGTGCGAGTATTTTTCTTGCCTGATCCGCCAAAATACTGGTTCTAAAGGACTTGCGGCTTTGAGATATGGGGTAATGAGGCCAAGATCTTGAGACGGAAGGACTTGCAGGCAAAATATTGCGGAATAAGGACTTAGCCTCCTCCTGCGAGCCGTGCAGTGCTGGGACCGTGCCGAGCTTGGGGGAAGATTCTTCGCGCATGTTTCCAATTCTCCTCTTTCCAGACTCTCAGTAAAGGTTGTTCGTCACAGAAAGCGTGTTGGAGGCTGTGGAAAAGGGAAAGGCGGGTGGTTGCGGGTAAGCGCAACCTTTGTGCGCAGTGCCCCGCCCACCTGGCAAAAGCCCCACTTCTCGCGCAAAAGGCGCGCGAGAAATGGGGCACCCGGCATCACTCTGATCCTTGTCCTTGGCACTTGAGCAATTAAGCTTTTGACCCGATCCAGCCGATATATGAGCTGGCCAGTATTCGGGCCGCAATCGTCGGCACCCGATCGTAATCGCGCCCCGACTGAGAGAGAGCGAGCCACTGGCTGGTTGTCGGTGAAACCCGGGGAGATTGGACGAAAATGAGACGCTGGGATCGATGGTTGATAACGACGGCTGTCGTCTGGGGATGGCTTGGTGTGCCCTTATGGGGACAAAGCACTGCGGAAGTGCGGGGTAGAGTAACGGATGCTTCCCACCAACCAGTGGTAAGTGCATTTGTCGTCGTAACGTCCCAAGATACGTCCCTGATGCGCGCCGCAAGCACTAATGACGCGGGCGTGTTTGAGTTCGCCTCTCTGCCCATCGGCACCTATGAACTGCGGGTCAAGGCGGACGACTTTTTGCCGTTTGAAGCGAGCAACATTCGAGCCAGCATCGGGCAGGTCGTGAACCTGGATATCGCCCTCGGGCAGAAGCAAGGATTGTCAAACTCTGTGCGCACTGGGGGAGTTTCGATGATCGAAGCGGGGAATGTTCAACTTGGCGTGGTGATGGGCGCACTCGACGTCACTCAGCTTCCGCTGAAATCCCGCGATGCATTTGACCTGCTCCAGTTGCAGCCGGGGGTGCAAGGCACGCTGGGCGCGGATCTGTTCTTCGGCAATGACCAACCGGGAGTAGTGTCGGTCGACGGCGGACGGTCGCGCTCGAACAGTTCCAACGTCAATGGCGGCAATGCCGGCGACCAGATGGTCAACTCTCCTTCGATTGAGCCCTCGCCGGATTCCATCAGCGAATTCCGCGTCCTCTCCCACAACTACGATGCGGCGTTAGGGCGCAACTCCGGGTCTGTGCTGAACGTGATCACGAAGTCCGGAGGTTCCGCCTTCCACGGCGGTGTATATGAATTTCTGCGGAACAACGCACTCAATGCCAAGGGCTACTTCGACCCCGCGACGGCGGATTTCAAACAGAACGATTTTGGCGGTACTTTTGGCGGCGCCATCCGCAAGGACAAGACTTTCTTCTTTTCGTCCTACGAAGGCCGGCGAGTGCGGCGGGGAATCGCCTCCGATCCAGTCATCGTACCGACGCCGCAAGAGCGGGCGGGAAACTTTTCTTCAGGCGCAGCGTTTTCCGGAGTACTCAGCAGTCCCACGGTTGCCCAGACCCTGATCAACCGGAGCGGATGCGCAGCGGCGGTTCAGGCGCGAGGTGGATCCGCGATCGCTGCGGGTACGGCCTACGCGGCGGTCTTTCCCGGCAACGTCATCCCGCCGGAGTGTTTTGATCCGACAGCAGCCGACCTGATGAACCAGTTCGTCCCCTTGGGAACTACGGGAAGCAATATATTCCGCGCGGTGCCCAACGCAAAGGTTCGCCAAGATCAGGTGACGTTCCGGGCCGACCATAACCTTACGAGCCAGCAGCAGCTCGGCCTCTACTATTACGGCAACGATGGCTTTGACAACGAGCCCTTCTCTCGCTTTGCAGCGAGCGGGGCAGCCCTTCCGGGATTCGGCTATGACACGCGAAGTCGTTTTCAGCAGCTGAACCTGTCTGACGTCTGGACGATCACGGCAAAGATCACGAACGAGGCGAGGTTTGTCTACTACCGGCAGGGACAGGGCAAACTGTTGTCGCCCGCGCACACGAATCTCGTACAGGATTCCTGCCTCGTGGTCCCAACGAACCAGTGTTTCTCGGATCCGACCAACCCGAGCCTTGGAATCACGCCGGGATATGGAACCAGTTACGAGGGCGTGCCTGCGATCTTCCTGGCAGGGGGGTTTAGCATTGGCAACAACCCGGCGGGAAGCTTTTCACAGACCGGAAATGTCTATCAGGGGTTGGACACTTATAGCCGGATCGTGGGCAACCACACTCTCAAGTTTGGAACCGACTTCCGCAACCAGCGTCTGCATCAGTTCTACATCTATAACGTGAACGGATCTCTTGACTTCGCCGGGGGCGGGCCAAATGACGTCGGCTACATGAGTCTGGTGCCGAATTACCTGCTCGGCCTTGCAGATGCTTATGTGCAGGGGTCGGCCAACGCGGTGGATGTCCGGAGTACTCAGTTTGATGTGTTTGCCCAGACGCCTGGAAGCTGCGGCCCAACATCGCGGTCAACTACGGGTTGCGCTGGGAGTTCAACACTCCACAAGCCGACGCCGGCAACCGTATTCAGGCCTTCCGCCCAGGCCAGGCCACGACAGTCTACCCTTGCGTGATCGGTTCGTCGGACCCGCTGCTCGGATTTATCGGCAGCAACGATTGCTCGCCGCGGGGAGCAGCCCGCTCGGTATTTCCACTGGGGATGGTCTATCCAGGAGACGCTGGAGTACCGCCGGGGCTTACCAACAACTATCTGAAAGCATTCGCGCCGCGACTGGGCCTGGCGTGGTCGCCGAACTGGTCGCAGGGGTGGCTGTCTAGAATCTCCGGAGGTGCAGGCAAGTCGAGCGTGCGTCTGGGATGGGGAATGTTCTATGACAGCAACGAGGAGATGATTCTGGGTGAGAGTTTTACCGCCCAGCCACCGTTCGGTGGGAGCACTTCGATCAGGAACGTCTTTCTGAACACCCCGTTCCTGGGCCAGGACGGCTCCGTAACGCCCAATCCGTTTCACGGATTCCTAGACCCAAAGGCCGGGTCCCCGGTGGATTTCGCTCTTTTCCGGCCTATTACTCTATTCGGGAATTTTCCCCCGACCCTTCGCAATCAGTACTCCGATCACTATCACTTGACGGTTCAGCGCGAGGTGATCCGAAACACTCTTTGGCAGTTTGGATATGTGGGATCGCAGGGACATCGGCTGGTAGCAACCTTGGATCAGAATATCGGGACCGCACAAACCTGTCTTGACCTTAACAAAGTCCCCGGACAGTCCTGCGGTCCGTTCGGTTCTGACAGTGCGTACGCCATTCCCGCCGGCGCGATTCCCGCGGGAGTCACCGTGCACCTGCCGTACGGCTCGGTTCCGGCGGTTACCGGTCCGAACGCGAGCCCGATTACGCTGGTCGGACTGCGCCAGTACTCTTCTCCGCTCTGCGAACCGACGACGGGAACCGGCTGTCCGCCCGACGGGATTCCAGTGTTCGGCAGTATCTTCGGGGAGATGCCAGTGGCGAACTCTTCCTACAACTCGTTCCAGCCTCTCGTGAATCAGCGTTTGTCGGGTGGAGTGCAGTTTCTGGTTTCCTACACCTGGAGCCGCTCGATGGACAACGCTTCCAGCTACGAGAATTCGGTGAACCCGATCGACCCGAGACGGTCGCGTTCTCTTTCCCTGGTCGACGCGCGCAGCCGTCTGGTGATCAGCGAGTCCTGGCAGGTTCCGGAATGGCGCATCTCGAATTGGACCCGGCACTTCGTCAATGGATGGGCCCTCAGTAGTATTTTCACATTGCAGTCAGGCTTCCCGATTCGGTTGACCTCGGCCGAAGACCGGGAATTAATGGGCAGCTACGACTTCGAAACGCCCGGGGAGCCAAACCAGATCGCGGCTCTACGGCGCCTCGACCCCCAGAAATCGGGCGGCTACTACTTTGATCCATCGTCCTTCGTCGACGCTCCGATGGGTCAGATCGGCAATGCGCCGCGCACCATATGCTGCGGGCCGGGCACAACGAATCTGGACCTGGGTATTCACAAAGTCATGGCGATTCGGGAGGCGACCAGCCTTGAGTTCCGCAGCGAAGTTTTTAACGTTTTCAATCACACGGGGTTCTTCAATCCTGACGGCAATATCACGGACGGTTCCTCGTTTGGCCAGGTAAGCCGTGCGCAAGATCCGAGATTGATTCAGCTCGCGCTGAAACTGACTTTCTAGAAATGGACCCTGAGGCGGAGCGGGGACCGAAAATGACGAGACTCAAATACATTTTGATTTGCGCGGCACTTGCGGTGGGCAGCGCAAGCGCCTCCGACCGAGAGCGCAAGATCGTAGCCCGACAAGATCCCGAATACCCGGCACTGGCCGAGAAAATGAACATCCATGGCACCGTCAAACTGAAGATCTGGATTGCGCCCGACGGCGCGGTGCGCCGGTTGGAATACATTGGCGGTCACCCTGTGTTGGCCGAGTCGGCGCTAAAGGCGGTAAAGATGTGGAAATATCAACCTGCAGTGCAAGAATCCACTGCCGTGGTGGAACTGAAGTTCTAACCAATAGAAGCAAGCAGCCCGTTCGTCTTGCCTGATACGACCCTACGAGAATAATCCGCCTGGGGCGCAACCTGGTTATTGCCCTCAAGAGCGACTGTCCGCCGTGAACGGCACTGGTTCCAGATGCGCGGTGAAGTGCCTCAGGAACGGCGCTTCATAGGTCAGGCGCATGCCGGGGATTTGCTCGCGGTGCTTCCAGACTTCCAGAATCACCTCGACCACGTAGTCGATGTGGCTCTGGGTGTAGACGCGGCGGGGGATGGCCAGGCGGACCAGATCCATCTTGGCGGCGGCGGCGAACATCAGGGTGCCGATTTCTACGGAGCGGATTCCGCCTTCTAGATAGAGTTCGGCAGCGAGGGCCACGCCAGGAAATTGATCGGCGGGAATGTGTGGAAGGAAGGCGCGGGCATCGAGGTAGATGGCGTGGCCGCCGGGCGGCTGGACGATGGGCACTCCTTCGGATGCGATGTGATTGCCGAGATATGCGGTCGAGGCGATGCGGTAGCGCAGGTAATCTTCTTCGAGGGCTTCCTGAACGCCGACGGCGATGGCCTCGAGATCGCGGCCCGCTAGGCCGCCGTACGTGGGATATCCCTCGGTAAGAATCAGCAGATCTTTTTCCTGCTGGGCCAGCAGGTCGTCGTTGGTGCAGAGGAAGCCGCCGATGTTGGCCATGCCGTCTTTCTTGGCCGACATGGTGCATCCGTCGCCGAGACGGAACATTTCCTGAGCGATCTGCTTCGGCGTTTTATCTTCATATCCTTTTTCGCGCAGCTTGATGAACCAGGCATTTTCGGCGAAGCGGCAGGCATCGAAGTAGAACGGGATGCGGTGGCGTTTGCACACGGCGCTTACCTGGCGGACGTTTTCCATGGAAACGGGCTGGCCGCCGCCGGAGTTGTTGGTGACGGTGAGCATGACGAGTGGGATGTGCTCGCGGCCCACGCGCGCGATCAGAGCTTCGAGGGCGGCGACATCCATGTTGCCCTTGAAGGGATGAGTCGATGCGGGGTGCTTTCCTTCTTCGATCACGAGATCGACGGCTTCGGCCCCGACGAATTCAACGTTCGCGCGAGTGGTGTCGAAGTGCGTGTTGTTGGGGACTACGTCGCCTTTCTTGCAAGTTACGCCAAACAGGATGCGCTCGGCGGCTCGGCCCTGGTGCGTGGGAATGACGTGCTTGTAGCCGAAAATATCCTGGATGGAATTCTTGAAGCGGGTGAAGCTGCGGCTGCCGGCGTAGCTTTCGTCGCCCTCCATGATGGCGGCCCACTGGTGGGTGGACATGGCGCCAGTGCCGGAGTCGGTGAGCAAGTCGATCAGTACATCGTCGGCGGGCAGAAGGAACAGGTTGTAGTGCGCGGCTGTGAGCAGCTTTTCGCGCTGCTTGCGGGTGGTCCAGCGCAGTGGTTCGACGCTCTTGATGCGGAAGGGCTCAATGATGGTTTTGACTGGCATGTAAGGTCATCCATTCAGGAAGATGCTCAAGAATGAAAACCCTTCATGATACGCCGGGCAACCAGAAGAAGCTGGGAGACTTCGGCATATCTGCGTTTGCCGGTACTGCTGACAGGACGGTCGAGCTTCGCTCGAAGGACAGCCGAAGGCGGCTGTCCCCACATGCATATTTCGGCATCCGCCGATGCAGGGTGTTAGACTCGAACGTTTTCATCGAGGCAGACATTATGGGAATTCAACGTGTTGGCGTCGTGGGCGCTGGGACGATGGGCAATGGCATCGCGCATGTGTTCGCACGCAGCGGATATGCGGTTACGTTGTGCGACGTGGAGCAGAGGTTTCTGGAGCGCGCGCTGGAGACGATTGGCAAGAATCTGGAGCGCGAAGTTGCCAAGGGGAAGATCAGTGCGGACGACAAGGCGGCGGCGCTCAGTCGTATACACCCGGCCACAGATCGCGCCGGACTTGCTGATTGCGAGTTCGTGATCGAAGCCGCAACCGAGAAACTCGAAGTCAAGGCGGAGATCTTTCGCGACCTCGACCGACTGACGCGGCCGGAGATCATCCTGGCGTCGAACACGTCGTCGATTTCCATTACCAAGCTGGCGGCGTTGACCAAGCGGCCGGAGAGAGTGATTGGAATGCATTTCTTCAATCCGGTGCCAGTGATGAAACTGGTGGAAGTGATTCGTGGGCTGGCCACGTCGCAGGAAACTTTCACCACGGTGCGCGACCTGGCGGTGAAGCTCGAGAAGACGCCGGTGGAGGTGAATGATGCGCCGGGCTTTGTGTCGAACCGCGTGCTGATGCCACTGCTGAACGAGGCCATGTTTGCCGTGATGGAGGGCGTCGCTACACCCGAGGCGGTTGACGAGGTGTTCAAGCTGGGGATGGCGCATCCGATGGGGCCGCTGACGCTGGCTGATTTCATCGGTCTCGATGTTTGCCTCGACATCATGCGCGTGCTGCAGAACGGCCTGGGCGACCCGAAATACCGACCGTGCCCGCTGTTGATCAAGATGGTGGACGCGGGATGGCTCGGGCGGAAGAGTGGGCGGGGATTTTATAAGTACTGATGAATTCGATTTTAGATTGCAGATTTGAGATTTCAGATTGTCGAATTCTGGTCGATCCATGATCGCATCGGAGCAGGCGTCCAAAAAGGCTGGCGATACTTGGTTCTATTTGTTGGCTGCGCTGTGCGGCATTGGTACCGGCTGGGCCGATGTGGCGATCAACGATCTGCTGTTCACCGCTTTGCTTGTTCTGTCGGCAGGCATTCTGCTTGGGTTGCTGCGTCCGCGGTGGCCGTGGCGGTGGGTGGTGATGGTTGGAGTGTTCATTCCGCTGACTGAGTTGGCGGCTTACGAAATTCTTACGGTGAAGCCGACGCGGGCGCAGATTTACGGATCGTTCCTGGCATTTCTGCCGGGGATCGCGGGGGCGTATGGTGGATCGTTCATGCGCGACGTGATTGAGAACTTGCGGCAGGGGAAGTAGTCGGCCTGCGGTTCTATCCGAGCATTGAAGGCAACGTGGTTGCGCGGGCTTTGCCCTGGCTTGGACGGCCGAGGCGGCCGTCCCCACATGAGCCGTTCCTGCTCTTAGGTATCGGCTAACCAGAAAGTTACTACCGATTCCACAGGGCAGGCGCGTATGCTGCGATCATGGGTATGAGTGTCTCCATGCTGGCCAGCGGCAGCCGGGGCAATTGCGCGATTGTGGCCAGCGCGCGCACGAAGATTCTGGTCGATGCCGGCATTTCGTGCCGCGAAACGTTCAAGCGCATGAAGGCGCTGGGCGACGATCCGCACTCGCTCTCGGCGATTCTCATCACCCACGAGCATTCCGATCACATCTACGGGCTGGCAACGCTGGCGAAGAAGCTGCGCATCCCAGTGTTTATGACCGGGGCGACGCAGCAGGCGTGGGCACGGGCGATGCGCAATGAAAAAGGCGAGCGGCCACAGCTTGAGAGATTTGAGCGGTTTGAGTCTGGCCACGGTTTTCAGGTGGGGGACATTGCGGTGAGGCCATTCACCATTCCCCATGATGCCGCGGATCCGGTGGGTTTCACGTTTCGCGCGGAAGGCATCAAGGTTGGGGTCGCCACCGATCTCGGGTATCTACCGGTCAGCGTGCGCGACCACTTGCGCGGCTGCGACGTGCTGGTGATGGAGTCGAACCACGATCTGGAGATGCTGCGGGTGGGGCCGTATCCGTGGTCGGTGAAACAGCGGGTAATGAGCCGGGTGGGGCACCTGTCGAATGTGGCCCTCGCGGATTTCTTCAGTAACGACTATGATAATAGTGCAACGTTTGTGGTGCTGGCGCATCTCTCAGAGCAGAACAATCATCCGGAAATAGCCCGGAGAGAGGCAGAAAAGGCGCTGGCCGCGCGGGGTGGACTGTTCCAGAACCGCGTGCTTCTGGCGTCGCAAACCGAGGCGCTGGAGCCGTTGCGCTTGTAGCTTTGGTTCGCTGATGTTGCTCCCCCATGAGTCAGCAGTGCATTGATCCGATCGTTGGCAAGATTCTGGCGGGCTGGCGTTATGACATTTCCGGCCTGGCGCTGGAGATGCGCAGCGACTATGAGAGCCATCTCGCAGACTGCGAACACTGCCGCGGCCGGCAGCAAATGCACCGCATTATTGACGTGGGGCTGATTGCGCTGGCCTCCATTTCCGCGGGAGTTTTTCTGCTCGCGTTCGGTGTGATCTGGCACCTGGGACCGCGGCATGCGTTCTGGCTCGAAATTGCAGCTCTTGCCGGATTCGCCCTTTCCGCTCTGATCTGGCTGGGGGTGGCCGTAGCTACACCCGCGCCGGTGACTGTGCTGGACGCGGCCAAGGAAGGCGCGCGGCGCGGGTTCGACCGGCTGCCACAGGAAATCCGCCAGCGGCTCCCCGAAGAACTCCGCATCAAGATTACCGGGACGTAACTGGCGCAGGTCCGCTGCGAATCCAGAAAAACCATCCACCACGAAGGGCGCCCTTCGACTGCGCTCAGGGCAGGCTTCGGTCCGCGAAGGGACTCCTGGCAAGCGTTTGCCGCGAGAAACATATCCTCAGAAAAGCAGTATTGTTGAGACCGGTTCCGACGTAGAATACTGCAGTAGTCCTTACCTGATTTGCGCGAAAGTGCCACTTCTTCAATGATCAGGGCCCTGAAGACACTGCGGGTTGTGCAGTGGTCGATGCTAGCCAGCATCCTGGTGTATGCGGCCGTCGGGGAGCGGTTCGGCCCGCGCGCGCGAGGCGTAGACCCAACCCTGAGCTACATCTTCAGCACTCTTGCTGTAGGCATTGTGGGGACGATTTTTGTGGTGCGGCGCACGCTGGTGCAGCGAGCCGCAGCCAGTCTGGCCACAAAGCCCGACGACGCCCTCAGTCTGAATCACTGGCAAACTGGATACATTGCAACCTACGCATTGTGCGAGGCACTGGCGCTGTTTGGTCTGGTGCTGCGCTTCCAGGGGAGCCAGTTCCAGCAGAGTCTGCTTTTTTACATTGGCGGCTTCGTACTGCTCTTCTTCTTCGGGCCACGGCGGCCGGAGAGTCCTTCCGGCACTTAGCGTTACTTGATGTGGCAGCTGGCCAGGCCACGCTTCTCCAGATACTGCTGGTGGTAGTCCTCTGCCGGGTAGAACGTGACGGCGGGAACAATCTGGGTTGCGATCGGCTTGGAGTAGCGGTGCGCCTGGTCGAGCGCCTCCTTCGAGGCTTTCGCCTCCGCCGCCTGCTCGGGCGAATGAAAGAAGATCGCGGTGCGGTATTGCGTGCCCCAGTCCGGACCCTGGCGGTTTACTTGCGTGGGATCGTGATTCTCCCAGAAGACCTTGAGTAAGTCGGCATAGTGTACCTTGGCGGGATCGTAATCGACTTCGACTGCCTCCGCGTGACCGGTGCGGTCGGTGCAGACTTCTTTGTAGGTGGGATTCTCGGTCTGCCCGCCAATGTAGCCCACGCGGGTTGAAGTCACGCCGGGAATCTGCCGGAAGGTGGCCTCGACTCCCCAGAAACATCCTGCTGCAAATGTTGCTTTTGCCATGTGGATCACTCCGTAGTATTGGTTCTCGCAACATATTAGATGAAGACGGGGACGGAAAGTGGCAACGCGCTGGGTAGCCTCTTTACCCTGTTTTGTCAAT
>JADGNQ010000196.1 GCA_017883385.1 Candidatus Sulfotelmatobacter sp. | reverse complement strand
CTCGTAGGCCAGGACGGTCTTGCCGGTGCCCGGCTCGCCCTTGATCAGCAGGGGACGCTCAAGCGCCACGGCGGCGTTGACCGCGACCTTCAGGTCCTCGGTGGCGATGTAGTTGTCCGTGCCTTCGAAACGCTGGCTCATGGGGCTCCCCGCGGGCGGGCCTTACGCCCGAGTTCGAACAGTTGTTTACTTGCCGACAGCCTAAAGGCAGACGCGCGCCATGCAAGCGGCTTTGGGGCGCGACAGATTCGGCGGTACTCAGAGGACTGGCAACTGAGGCTTAGCGCTTGAATCTCGCCATCCTGCAGGCCCTCTCGCGAAGATCCCCACGAACACATAACTTCCGCATTACAAACCGTTTACCAACACGAGCTCGGTTGGAACGGAGCATGGCAGCTCGCGTGCAATCCCATCAAGCGACTTCTTTCACAAACAGAAGCTGAATTCTCTGCTCACTCAAGGTGGCCGAGCACAACCCAAACGGAGGTTTGAATTCCATGCACAACGACAAACTCACCCGCACTGCACTCGTCGCAACTCTCTCAGTGGCGATGCTGCTCATGTTCTGTGCAACGGTTGCTGCACAGAGCGCACAACTCCAGGGAGTAATCAATGGGCGCAGCGGCGCGACCATGTCGCTGCAGACCGATGCCGGGAATGTAACCGTGCTCCTCACACTCGACACGCAAGTTGAGGACGTGCAGGGCATTTTTCATTTCCGAAAACAACAGATGGGCCTGACGGCACTGGAACCCGGGCTCCAGGTCCAGGTGCAAGGAAGCTACAACGCCCAGAACCAGTTTGTGGCGAATACAGTCAAGTTCGATGGTAAGAACCTGCAAACGGCTACCGACATTCAAGCTGGCGTAACGCCGGTGGAACAGCAGACGCAGCAACAGAAGCGGGAACTAGCCGAGCAGCAAGCGAAACTTCAGCAGCAACAGGCCCAGCTAACGGCGGAGCAGCAACAGCAAGCGGCTGACGAGGCAAAAATTGCCGCCAATAAGGCCGCCATCGCTGCGGTTAACAAGCGTTTCGGGGAACTGGGGGATTACAACATCTGGGATGAGGTTACGGTGCTGTTCGGAAACGACAAGGTCAATGTTGACCCTCAGTACGACGCCAAATTGCTGGCCCTCTGTCAGAAGGCCAAGACGGTGACAGGCTATGTGATCCAGGTGCAGGGCTACGCATCGAAGGTCGGTTCTGCCGCGCTGAACCAGAAGTTGAGCCAGGAGCGGGCGGCCAACGTAACCGCCTTCCTGGAACAGAAGGGCGGCGTTCCTCTGACCAACGTGCTGGCCCCTGGCGCCATGGGCACCAGTAAACAAGTGGCCTCAGACGCTACAGCCGAGGGACAGGCCGAGAACCGTCGTGTGGTCGTGCGAATCCTGCAGAACAAGGGTATCGCGGGAACCTAGCCTCACAGGTTGGCGGATCGGATTCTGTAGTAAAGGAAGGACGAGGACAACTCCAATCCGCCTCAGGGTATGCCTTCACTGCTTGGAAGGAAGTAACCGACGACTTCAAGAAGGCTGGTGAAAATGACAAATCTCATTCGCAGCAAGGTTGAGCCGCTATGGTCCGGCCTAGAAAGAGACAACTCGCGATGATCATTGCGGTGCTTGAGTTGGTGCCCGAAATAAAGAAGCGACAGGCAATGCTCGAGGTCCTCAGATTTGTTGAGGAGCGCGTTAACACCAAGCCAGAATGCCTGGACTGTGGCGTCTTCGAAGAGGCGACCGGCCCTCAACGAGTTGTTTATGTGGAGGAATGGCAGTCAGCCAAAGACCTGCACGCTCATATTCAGTCCGGTTTGTATTCGAAGATTCTGCATGCCATGGAACTGGCCTGCGAAGAACCGAGGATTAGCTTCCACGAAGTCTCACAGACCAGGTCCATGGAACTGATTACGCAGTTAAGAAGTCAACAGCACCAAGCGGTAACGGGAACTTGAAAGAAGTAGTGTCGCTAAGAGGCTCGCCCGCGCACCCACCCGGCGTTCGGACGCTTGACTAAGGATTTGTAACCGCCGCGATAACGCAGGAAGGAAACACACATGCGATTTGGACCGATGTCAGCCATAAAGCGCCGCCGCAATGAGGTCGCGCTGGCAAGTGCCTTGCTTGCGATGGGTATCATGCCCGCTGCAGCACAACAGGTTACGGGCACGCTGGGTTCACCCAGCGCCACCACGGCCATCAGCGGCAAGCAGCTGCCTCCGCCCGCTCCGCAATTCGGCGGCGTGATTAAGGAGAATAGGCCCGGGTCCACGCCATGGTGGCCGCCGACTGTGGTGCCGCCCAAAGGCGCGCCCAACGTCCTGCTGATCATGACAGACGATGCCGGGTTTGGCATACCGAGCACGTTCGGCGGCGTCATCCCGACGCCGAACATGGACCGCATCGCGGCCATGGGACTGCGCTACAACCGGATGTTCTCCACGTCGCTGTGCTCGCCGACGCGCGCCGCGATCATCACCGGGCGCAACCACCACTCGGTCGGCTTCGGCGTGATTGCCGAACAGGCCACCGGCTTCCCCGGCTACGACAGCATCATCGGTGCGGACAACGCAACGATCGGCCGCATCCTGCGCGACAACGGCTACGCGACGAGCTGGTACGGCAAGGACCACAACACTCCGGCGTTCCAGGCCAGCCAGGCTGGGCCGTTCACCCAGTGGCCGACCGGTATGGGCTTCGACTACTTCTACGGCTTTGTCGGCGGCGACGCGAACCAGTGGGGGCCGAATCTCTTCCGCAATACGACGCAGATCTACCCGTGGCATGGTCACGAGGGCAACCTGAAGATGGATCGCTCGGATCCAAAGGCGGCGATCTGGCCGACCACCGGCAAGGAGCCCTCCTGGAACCTGGTCACCGCGATGGCCGACGACGCCATCGACTGGATGTACCGGATTCATCAGAGCGACCCCGGGCAGCCGATCTTCCTCTATTATGTGCCCGGCGCCTCGCACGCGCCGCATCATCCCACAAAGGAGTGGGTGGACAAGATCCACGCGATGCACTTATTCGACGACGGCTACGAGAAGCTGCGCGAGCGCATCTTCGAGAACCAGCAGAAGCTCGGCGTAATCCCCAAGGGCATGAAGCTGACGCCCTGGCCGAGCGACATGCTGACGCCGTGGGACAAGCTCTCGCCCGAGGCGAAGAAGCTCTTCATCCGGCAGGTCGAGGTGTTTGCCGCCTACGTGGCCTACAACGACTACGAGATCGGCCGTGTGATTCAGGCATTCGAGGACCTGGGAAAGCTGGACAACACGTTGATCATCTACCAGAACGGCGACAACGGCACCAGCGCCGAGGGCGGACCGGAAGGCACGTACAGCGAGGTCGCGTTCTTCAATGGCTTCCGCCCGCCGGTGGACGTGCAGATGAAGTTCTACGACGGATGGGGTACCGAATTCACCTACCCGCACATGTCCGCGGGCTGGTCGTGGGCGTTTGACACCCCGTTTGACTGGTTCAAGCAGAGCGCGAACCGGTTCGGCGGCACCAACCAGAACATGGTCATCTCGTGGCCAGCGCGCATTAAGGACAAGGGCGGCCTGCGCGAGCAGTTCATCCACGACATCGACGTCGTGCCCACGCTGCTCGAAGTCACCGGCATCGCCGCACCCGAAGTGGTGGACGGCATCAAGCAGAAGCCCATCGAGGGCACCAGCTTCGCCTATACCTTCGACGCCGCCGGCGCCAAGGCGCCGTCCCAACACAAGACGCAATACTTCGAGATGATGGGCCAATGGGCGCTCTATCACGAAGGCTGGCTCTTGAGCACCAAGCCCGACCGCGCGCCGTGGGACGTGTTCGTTTCCCCCAACCCGGACCCGCTCAACAACCAGGTGTTCCAGCTCTACGACCTCAGCCAGAGCTGGAACCAGTACGAGGACATCGCCGCGCAGCATCCGGACAAGGTCAAGCAGATGCGGGAGATGTTCGTCGAGGAAGCGAAGAAGTATCAAGTCTTCCCGCTGGATGCGTCGGTGGTACAGAGAATTGCGACTCCGAAGCCGAGCCTCACTGCCGGCCTCAGCGAGCTGGTCTACACGCGGCCGATGACCGGCGTTCCGCAGGGCGATGCGCCGTTCCTGCTTGACACCTCCTACACCCTCACGGCGGACATCACCGTGCCGGAAGGCGGTGCCGAGGGCATGATCGCGACTTCCGGCGGGCGTTTCGCGGGCTGGGGCTTCTACCTGCTCAAGGGCAAGCCGGTGTTCTGCTGGAACCTGCTCGATCTCGAGTGGATCAAGTGGGAAGGTCCGCAGGCGCTGGCGCCTGGCCGTCACACCATCGAGTTCGACTTCAAATATGACGGCCTCGGCATGGGCACGTTCGCGTTCGGCAACTTCACAGGCGTCGGAAAGGGCGGCACCGGCACACTGAAGGTGGACGGCAAGGTGGTCGACACGAAACGGATGGAGAAAACGATCCCCATCATCCTGCAGTGGGACGAGAGCTTCGATATCGGCTCGGACACGATCACCGGCGTCAACGACGCCGACTATCTGCCGCCGTTCCCGCTGACGGCGAAGTTCAACAAGCTGACGATCAAGATCGACCGCCCGCAGCTGTCGCCCGAGGACATCAAGAAATTGGAGGAGGGCATGAAACAAGCCGCACTCGGCCGCCAATAACGTCATTTCGGTAATGACCCGCGGGTCGTGCCGGACACTTTCGGCACGGCCCGCGACTCGCAATAATCGCGCAAGCGAATAACTAGTGCTCGACAAATGGGGCAGCTCGCAAGAGCCGTCCCTTCGCAAAACATTTCGAGAAGACAACGCCAAGCAAAGAACCCTATGAATCGAAACCATATTGCGGGTGCCTTGGTCTTTATTGTCCTCTGCGGACTGCATGCAACGGCGCAGCAAGAGGCCGCTGCGCCCACCGCGGACGGAGACTCCGGCTCACAGAAGGATCAGCCGGAGCCATCGATCGAGGAAATCCGAAAGCTCAAACAGAACCCGCTAAGCGCCTTGCGCAGCCTTTATCTCCAGAACACCAATGGCACCGTCGGCGGCGAATCAGCAGACGTTTTCTCGCTCCAGCCCGTATGGCCCTTCCGGGTAGGCGATAAATGCAGGCTCATTACCTACACCATAATTCCGATCACCTGGGCACCGGCGGTAACGCCGGGAGAAAATTCGGCCTCGGGATTAGGCAACATACTGTTCAACGGCTTTTTCAGACCCGAAAAAGAAGGTCCGCTCACGTGGGGTGTTGGCCCCGCCATCGAGCTGCCGACGCGAACGAATCCCAGGCTGGGCAGCGACCGCGTGAGCCTCGGTCCGGCAATCATACTTTTCGGAAGTTCAGGGTCCTGGACCGGTGGTGTCGTCGTTCAGAACTATTGGTCGTTAGGGGGCTCCGGAAGCAACAAAGTCAATCAGTTCGGCCTTCAATACATCGTCAACTACAACCTGCCTAAAGGTTGGTATCTGCTTAGCAATGCCACCATAACGGCAAACTGGTTGGCGGCCTCACAGAATCGGTGGTTGGTACCGCTCGGCGGCGGGCCTGGCAGGGTATTCAAGGTCGGCAAAAGCAAGCAGTCTTATGCCGCCGCGATCCAGGGCTTTCGTAACGTCGCCAGTCCGAGCCTGGGGCCGAACTGGGAGGTGATCGCTCAGTTCCAGATCATCTTTTCCATGCCCGGGACGTAGAAACAGGGACTGGATTTACACATATGGAGGATTCGATGAAATCGTACCGACACTTTTCAATATTCCTGTTGTTGTCCGTACTCTTGATCGCCACTGCGGCCATCCCGGTCAGCGGGCAGTACAAGAACTCAACCCCAATCCCGCCAAGCGTTCCCGCGCCGGACAAGATTGATACGCCGTTCGGCACGCTGCATCTCACCGCGGGTTTCCCTGACAAGGACTCGACCCAGAAGCTCTACGACAACTTGGATTTCCAGCACGCCGTGCAGGCCTATCTGCTCGGCCTCCCTCCGGTGAGCCAGTGGGCAAACCGTAAGGGAATGCTGGCGTGGGGGCCACCCAATACGACGGTGCCGATCTTTGAAACCATGATGAACGCCAAGACACTGGAGCTGACGGCGAACAACAACACGCCTTACACCTGGTTCTGGCTTGACCTGCACGCTGGTCCGCTGGTGGTAGAAGTGCCGCCCAAAGTACTCGGTCTTATCGATGACATGTGGTACCACTGGGTCGCTGATGTCGGTATCACCGGAGAGGACAAGGGCGCGGGCGGAAAGTACTTGCTGCTGCCTCCCGATTACAAGGGCGATGTGCCACAGGGCTACTTCGTCGTACGGCCGAAGACCTTCAGCATCTGGATTCCGTGGCGTACCTTTCTGGTCGACGGTAGCCCGGCGCCGGGCGTGGACATGGTGAAGAAATTCACCAAGATCTACCCCCTGTCGCAAGCCGGAAATCCACCAGCTCTTAACTTTGTAAACGTCTCCGACAAGGCGTTCAACACCCTCGCGCCGGCTGATTACTCCTTCTGGGAGGCTCTCAATCAGGTCGTCCAGGAGGAACCGACGGACCCGATCGATCCAACCACGCTCGGCTTCTGGGCGTCCGTCGGCATCCAGAAGGGAAAGCCGTTCGCGCCCGACGCCCGCATGAAGAAGATCCTCACCGAAGCGGCCCAGGTGGGTGACGCCACGGCCCGCGCCATCTTTTACCGCTGGCGGGGCGCTGACGGCTACTACTACCCGAACAGTGCCTGGCGCATCGGGTTCATTGGCGGCTACAAGTTCGAGGAGAACGGCGCCCGTCTGCTGGACGCATACGAGAGCTTCTTCTTTTATGCAACCGGCATCACTCCCGCAATGGATACGCGGGAGGTAGGCATCGGGTCGCAGTACATGTGTGCGTTCGTTGACTCCAAGGGAGATCCGTTGGAGGGCGGCAAGACCTATCGCCTGCACCTGCCGAAGGATATCCCGGTAAAGGACTTCTGGTCGGTCATTCTGTATGACAGCCAGACCCGCTCAATGCTGCAGACCAATCAGCAGTGGCCGGCAGTCAGCAGCCAGACCAAGGGACTGCAGGTAAATCCCGATGGTTCGGTGGATGTGTACTTCGGACCCAAAGCTCCTGCTGGTAAGGAAAGCAACTGGGTTCAGACCATCCCCGGTAAGGGCTGGAACACCCTGTTGCGTCTCTACGGCCCGCTGCAACCGTGGTTCGACAAGACCTGGCGGCCGGGCGAGATCGAACTGCAGAAGTAACTCGGTGGGGCAGCTCGCAAGGGCTGCCCCGTTTCAAGATCGGTTGGCCAAGGGATCTGGGATGCCGTACTCGTCTCCCCCGTCGTCGATGGGGCGGTGATCAGACCTGTGACTGCCGTCGCAGCAGTATTCTCTGGACGCGAATCACCTTAGTCTTTAAGGTAGTCGCTGAACACCTCCACATGTCCGCAACCAAGAAGAGCCGCGTATGCGCCGTCTGTGCGCTCATTCTGACCGCGACGGGCTGTTTTCGCCCCATCGGCCCGCAGTCCGTGGCGCGTGATCGTCACCTGTACGCCTCCTCCCTTTCGGATTCCTGGAAAGAGCAAACGCTGCTGAACATCGTCAAGATGCGTTACCTCGACCCTCCCATTTTTGTGGATGTGGGAAACATTGTGGCCAGCTATTCGCTGGTTCAGGGTATTTCTGCCACCGGGAACATAGTTCCGAATAACCAGACACCCGACGCAACTGTGGGCGG
>JADGNQ010000410.1 GCA_017883385.1 Candidatus Sulfotelmatobacter sp. | reverse complement strand
CTGCTGCCACGAGTTTCCGATGCGCAGCAGGACCATGTGCCACGGAGACCGCTCTGGCGCAATTGTGCCGAGCTTGAACTCGATGGTTTGGCCGATCGCGGGGGCCATCAAGCCGAAGAAGAGTAGAGATAGAGTGAGAGGACGAAACATAGCTAACTCCCATGCCTACGGATTTGTGGGGCCGCCTTCCAGGAACAACTCGTCGATGCGCCGCCGCAGCCATTGCGCGCGCCTCTGCGCCACCAGGTTCGCCAGCCGGTTGGCCGGCTTCAGGTCCACGTTCACGGCCAGCGCTTTTTCCAGCATCGACTGAAACTCCGCGCGATTCTGCGCCGGCACGCTGGCGTTCTCGGCGAACGACACGAACAAACTCGCGTGGCTTCCGCCCGAAAGCGTCAGGCTGCGCTCAAAGTGGCCGCGCATCGCCTTCAGCATTTCCTCTTTCGTCACGCCGGCCCGCACGCCCTCCATGCTGATCAGGAATTCGGGCACCGCTCCCTCGCCCCACTTCTCATCCAGTTCCACCACCCGCTGGATCATCGCGTCCACCACCGGAAGCCGTACGATCATGTGCGGATCCACGTTGGACGCCGAAATCTCCAGCCCCAGCGAGGCTGCCGCCCAATACAGCAGCTCCGCGTCCTGCTTCCGCACGCGCGCCACCGCTTTCTCCGGGTCGTCCTCTATCGCCGCCGCGATGCCCGGATAGCCCGCTTCCAACCCGCGCATTCCATATCGGTGCGCCCGCGCATAGAGCCGCCGCGCCCGCGCGCGCATCGCCTCGCTGCGTTCCAGATCGTCCTTCTGTACTTCATCGGAACGCTGCTCGACGAACGCGCGGGAGTATTGGGTGAACCCGCTCGCGGCCGCCATCAGCATTCCCTTATGCTTCGGCGATTCGGCCAGCAGGCTCTCGATCAGCTTCAGGCTGAACGGCAGCGCGTCGCCCACCAGGTCCGGATCGTCATCCGTCTCGTAACTGGAGCCGCCGGAAGACAGGGCGTTCCCCAGCTTATTGACCGCGATGCGCTTGACGGAGCACCCAGCCAAACTTAGGATCAGTGCAATGACAGCAATTCCTCGCATATCAAATCAAAAGAGTAGAGGATCTGAAAGCCATCCGCAACGGTGTGCCATTACTCCTGGCGCCGCAGCACACTCGGCTTGCCGAACGCGCGATCGTCGCCGCCATAGGTCAGCAGGAACCGCGTCACCTCTCCTCCCGGCGACGTAATGAGCAGGCGATCGCCCACTTTCTGCACCGCCAGTTGCGCGCTCGCTCGCTCGCGCAGCCACTCGGAATCGAGGTACGCGATGCGCACCGTCGCGCCCTCCACCCACACGCGTAGCGGAGTGTGCGCCGCAATCCGGAACGCGTCCTCGTCGGCGGGCGTCAGATCCAGAATCCGCGCCTCGCCCACCTTCAACATCTTCGCCTTCAGTTTGTAGTACTCCGTCGGCTTCTTGTCCGAGGAGTAGCCGATCGTGTACCCGTTGCCGTCCTGCCGGACAATGTACACGTCGTCGTCGTCCATCCATACTCCGAGCAACCGCGTGTCCAGCGCAGCTTCCGTATCCGTCACGAAAGGATGCAGCCCAATCAACTCGGCGCACCCCGTGCACAACAGCGTGCCCGCCAGCGCCAATACCAATTGCGGAATTCGCATGTTCGCCTCCACCATGGAACAGCGACATCCCGCGCCGCGGATTGCACCTGCCGCATGCAATTTCTTCGCCGCACCAGCGGCATAAGTTGCTCATGACGCCTGCGGCATCTCAAGCGAATGATGAAAATACTGCTGACCATCGGGTGAACGCTCCCTTACGGTCGCGGCTCCGATTACGAAGTGCGCGGCGCCAATCAGAGCCGCGACCGTTCGGGAGCGCTTGCCGCAAGAACGTATTTTCGAGGAAGGGTCCGCCTGCCTACGGTTTGTCCATACGAGCGAAGCTCGGACCTCTTGCTCTCCGGTGCAGAAAAATTCAACAGCCAAACGATCAAGGACATAAAAGCTCCTATATCTCCCTTCAGATGATGTTGCGCCCAACTTCTCGTGCTACTCTTGTCCGTTGTGGGTGCGACAACCCGCCCCCGGTACGGGCCCGGCGCTCTCGGTCGAGCGTTGGGTGAACGAACAACAATCGAAGCAAACTTTCCACCAAGGAGAATCCGACTTAAATGAAACTGACTCAATGGATCCCCGCACTGCTGATCGGTGCGTCTCTCTTCGCCGCGCCGCAAACCGCGCCGAAGAAGGCTCCGGATGCAAAATCCGTAGTGAAAGCTAAAGCCGCGGAAAAAGCCGTGCCGGCGGGCGATCTACTCGACATCAACTCCGCCACCGCCGAACAACTGGATGCATTGCCCGGCATCGGCAAGGCTTACAGCGCCAAGATCATCAAGGGCCGCCCCTACAGGGCCAAGAACGAACTGGTCGACAAGAAGATCGTGCCGGCGGCCACCTACACGAAGATCAAGGACCTGATCATCGCCAAGCAGAAGTAGCGCGCTGTCCAGGACGAAAGCACCTAAGACGGAGACATACACAAGGAGCAAATCATGTTGAAAGAATTTAAAGCATTCATAATGAAGGGCAACGTTCTCGACCTCGCGGTGGCTGTGATCATCGGTGCGGCGTTCGGAGGCATCGTGACCTCGATGGTGAACGACATCATCATGCCGCCCATCGGCATGATCCTCGGCCACATTGACTTCAAGGAGTTGTTCATCAGCCTGAACGGCCAGTCCTACGCAACCATGGCCGCCGCCAAGGCTGCCGCGGCACCGGTGATGGCCTATGGACAGTTCCTCAACACTGTGATCAATTTCCTCATCGTGGCGTTCGTGATTTTCCTGGTGGTGAAAACCGCCAACAAACTGCAACGTCAGCCGCCCCCC
>JADGNQ010000409.1 GCA_017883385.1 Candidatus Sulfotelmatobacter sp. | reverse complement strand
AAATCCGCGGTTTGCGCGTGATACGGCCAAGTGACCTCAGGTCAACCCAAGCACCGTTCCTAACCGCTGGTGCGACAAGCCGCGATCGATGCTGAGTCGCCGAACCAGCGTGGGTCACCCTGTGCGTTACTGCCTCCTAGGCATGCTTCCACAACCGGCGGGCCAACGGATCGGCGGTGGCCGGACCGGATATCACCCGCATCAATCCGTGCCCCACCACACCAATGACGACGTACGCCACTGAGATGGCAAGCATGGGCGCGATGCCGGGCGCGTAGTAGCCCCATTCGGGAAACATGGCCATATAGGCGGAGTCGCGGAACGGCCCCAACATCGCGGCGATCAGCAGCGCAATGGCAAGACCTCGCCCCCCGAAGCGACGTGCAAGGCGCCAGGTGAGCAGGAAGACAAAGGAGCCGAGGGCGACGCTGATGCCTAATTGGAACAGGTAGTATGGTTCCCAATGCATGTTGAAGTGCCACCAACCGACGCGCTCGCAAACGGCGATGACCGCGATCCCCGCGGCCGCAGCGCCGAACGTGCCGACTAGCGCGCCAACGATACGGCGCATTCTTGCGCGCGTGATGATGACGACGACCACCAGAAGAATCAGGTAAAGCGCGTTGAAGATGTGGAGTTGCCCGATCGTCACAGTTAACCTGTACCACCGCATTGCAGGGAGTGCAAGAGACTGTGACCGCGACAAGTGGATGGGAAACGGCCCTTTGAGAAATCAGCTCCGTGATGTCGGCCCCACGGAACTCGGCGGTTCCGGCCGGGGGATCGCTCCTCGCTAGCGCCGCGAGTGTTTAGGAATAGCTCCTGGATGGCAATCTGGAAGCGATCCACATGGCCGGATCGTCGCCATCTCGGACTTCTGCCGCTCAGGGGTCCCGAAACGGCCTTCGGGGAGATCGCGGGTAGCCGCGTCCACCGGCCGAGGGCACTTCGGGGGCGATCTCCCCCAAGGCGACTTTCTTCCGCTTGGGCCTCGCATCAAGTTCTACCGCGAATTCCTCGCCGATTGGACCCGCCTCCCCTACCGAGCCATCGCCCCCGCGGTGCATCGCATAAACTTGAGAGAAGCATGCAGGCCTGGAGGGGCAACAACACCACACAGGTCGTGCGTACCTCAAAGGAGTTTCGATGCGAAGGTTTCTGTTGATGATTGCGCTGCTGATCGTGCCAGGCACGGCTTCGGCTCAGTCGCACTTCACCCGCACCAACCCGCCCGGACCGCAACCGGTGGGCCTGCGGGTCGTCGAGCAATATGACCTGTCCCGGGGCTATCGCGGCGCCACCAATCCGTACACCGGCAAGGCGACGAGCGGAGAGCGAGCGCGACCAATCCAGACGCTGATCTGGTATCCGGCCGAGAAGGGGACCGGGCGCGCTACGAACGCCGGCGACTATCTGCGGCTTGGTGGAACGTCTGACGATTTTCCCGCTACGCCGGCGGAGCGTGCACGGCTGGAGGCCGGTTATATGGACGGTCGGGTCAGTGCCCTCACACCCGACCGAGCTAGGGCCGAGCTCGCCGCGCCGATGTTGGCCCGTCGCGATGCGGTCGCGAGCTCAGGCAAGTTTCCCGTCATCATCTATGCGCCCAGCTATCGAGCGCCCGCTTTTGAAAACGCCGACCTTTGCGAATATCTCGCGAGCCAAGGCTATGTCGTGATCGCCAGCCCGAGCACCGGCCAATCCCTAGATGGTATGAAGGACGACCTCGAAGGGGTCGAAACCCAGGTCGGCGACGTTCAGTACCTGATTGGTTACGCCCACAGCCTGCCTCAGGCCAATACCGATCATCTTGCGGTGATGGGGTATAGCTGGGGTGGCTTGGCGAATGTGATGGCAGCGGCAAAGGACTCCCGGATCGACGCGCTCGTTTCACTCGACGGTTCGGTGCGGAGCTATCCTGACGTCATTGAGCAATCGCGGTTCCTGACCCCGGATCGGGTCACCGTACCGATGCTTTATGTCGCCGCTACGCCGAGGCAGATGGAAGACCTTCCGGCCGATATGAACCAGGAGAGAAGCTTCCTCAACAAGATGAAATATGCCGATCTCTATCGAGTAACGCTCGCGCCCTACGTCCATTCCAACTTCTCGGTCACGTTGGGTCAGCGGTTTCTCGCAGAGAACGGCTACGGCAACTACGACAAGGACGAGCTATCCGTCGCCAACGGGTGGCTGGAAACATACGTCCGTCACTTTCTGGACGGCTACTTGAAGGGCGACGCTGCCGGCCGCGCCTTCCTCAACATACCCGCTGCCCAGACCGGCGCGCCCGCCCATCTGCTCACCGTCTACAAGACGAACGCGCAAGGCGTTCCGCCCACCCGCGCCGCCTTCGCGGCAGAGCTGGCGCGCAAGGGCTTCGAACAAGCCTCCGCGATCTATCAGGTCTTGCAGAAGCGTGAACCCGGCTTCGCCCTATCGGATGGCGAACTGAATGCCTGGGGATACAAGTTGCTGGGAGACGGGGAAGTTCGTTCCTCCATCGCGATCCTTCGCCTCAATGCCGAACTCCATGCAGACAGCTGGAACGCGTTCGACAGCCTCGGGGAAGCCTATGCGAAAGACGGGAACACGGCATTGGCGACCGAAGCTTATCGGAAGTCGCTGTCCCTTAACCCGGGCAACAGGAATGCCGTGGATCGGCTCTCAAGGCTCGGCGTCAAGCCCTAGCGAGCTTTCTGGAGAGCGATAAACCGGCGCACGTCATCTGCCTTGGACCGGTCGGCAGCTGATATGGAGATGCAGATCCGTTCGCCCGACTCCGCTTGGGGAGCGAGCACCACGATGCCATTCGGGCTTGCCTGCTTTGTCTCTGGCCGAACACGGCGTTACCAGACTGTCTCAAGACGGACTCTTTCGGGACAGGAGTGAGCGCGCCGGTTTCCA
>JADGNQ010000059.1 GCA_017883385.1 Candidatus Sulfotelmatobacter sp. | reverse complement strand
ACGATGAGAATCCAACAGAGCATGGGCAGGATCACTTCCTTCTAACATGCTTCTGCTGAATTCCACCTGCTAATCTCAGTGACTTTTTCAACACCCACGTCTGCTTACAACCGTAGTCTGGACGATGTACCCGCAACGCTCCTGACAGCATCAAATACCTTTGTTGTCTCTACTGTTGTACTTCCTAGACTGCACTTCAATATAAGCACTGGTGCCGAAGTAAAAGGCAACAACTACTCCCACTATTGATGTGAAACTCGTCAGGAACGTTTGCGCCATAGGCGACAGGGCTTGGTCCGCAGCGTCTTTTCCTATGATGAATACACCGTGGCCCACCAGAACCATGTACATGACGACAAGTGCCGCGGTGATAGCGCTCCTCATACTGGAGTCGGATACGACCTTTGTAGCTGAGGTATCAGTCGTCACGGAGAGCATGGTGAAAAACGTGATTACACCAAGCGCCGGCGCGGCAAACTTGATGGGATAATTGCTATTATAGTGTTTGCTAAGCCAGACGCAGAATGCAAGAACCGCGACTACTAGAGTAGCGACCCATTTTAGCTTTGCCATTGTCAACCTCCTCAGGATGCTCGCCCTTGTGTCCGAGCAGCAATGAAACTATCGTCCTGCGAACAGATTGGGCTAGCTACGTATGGATACAGGCGGGAAGTTCCCGACAGTTGGCGAAAATCCCCATAGCGCTCATTGATCAGCCGTCAAAACGTGCAATGGCGTGATTTCGTAATCCATCCCGCTGTCCGGCTCAAGTGTTCTACTAGTTTCCTGAGGGAGGCTTGGTCTTGGTTCCCTTGACCGTAAATGCCGTCCAACGAACGCCGTCCTGCTCCCTTTCTTCTTTTCCGGAGACGGACATTCCATCGGGACTTAAAATCCAAGTATTACGCAATGTTGCGGTCTTCCCGTCAGGGAACGTATCAGTTTCCGTTTCCACAACCTTTCCGTCACCGAATGTCGCCGTCGCAACCCAAGTTGTGCCGTCACTGGTAAAGCCGGAGTAGGCGTGGACTCTCCGGACCGCATCGTAGGAAAGAATCTCCAGCGAAGTCGACTCCGCTCCCTTGCCTTTCCAGGTACCACGAAGCTCCACAAAGTGGCCTCCAAGGATCCACCGGCCCTGCGTTCGCCAGTCCAGGTTGTATTCAGGCTCCGTGGGGGTATCCTTTGCGGTCCCTGTGAACGTCCAGTCTCCGACCCAGATGTCCCACTTCTGTAGCTTCGGTGCCGGACTTGCCGTTGGCGACTGCGCCCATTGCAGCGGCGTCCAACTCACACTTAGAAGCAAAACCAGGATAACGATTCGTCTCATGGCCAACCTCCGATTCCTACCTCGTCTCGAAATTGTTGACTTTGATCTTAGAAAAGAAGACGTGGGCCGGGAATCCGGGAAGAATATTCTGGGATACCCGGCCTTCGCCATTCCGCAAGGACCGGCAACCCTCCGTCGATTCCGGGCGAGGCCCTTGCGTTGATTGAACCTATTTAGCTTGCTGGCGCCCACTGTGAAACGACCGCCTGCCACTTCCCCTGTCGTTTCACAAAGACATCGGTCCATACGGATGACCGCTGGTGTCCTTGCCTTTATACGAGCTTTTTTCATCTTGCGTGCCGGTAACGACTGCAACATCGCCAAACACACGGACCTTCATCTCACCCGCTGCAACGGAGTCGTACTTTGGACTTCCTGACTTGAGATTCGCCAGAGCCCCAGCTTTGTTGATGCTGCCGCCCGGCGACCCCTGACCGAACCAGTCGTCAGCCAACATCCGGTCCATGGTGTCAACATCGGCTTTTACTAAAGCCTGCGCCCAGTCCCGTTCCATCTGCATTACTGTCTGTTCCACTTTTTCGGTCTGGCCCCAACCCAATGAGACTGCCGTAAGGACTACTGCGAGAAGTGTCATTAGACGTCTCATGGCTTTTTCTCCTTGTGGACCCCCATACGGAAAGACAAACCTGCCCGTCCAATTCCCATGCCGCTGATTCTTGCCGGCTTGCCCGTCGGGGCGATGCCCATCAGCTCTCCCTTATGGGTGCCGGTCCAAGAGGAAAGGTGCGAGTCGTCTCGCCTCAGGGGGTGTGCGTCTCAACTGGTGGGAACTGCTCTTCGGAGAGGCGAGCAGACGCGTTGATGCAAACACGAATTGGCACGTCCTGTCAGTGAGTTGGGTCACACCTGATTGGGCGGTGAGCGCCGAGAGCCACAACTGCTGCAAAATTACACTCGTTGACCTGATTTGCGAAGGCAAGACCCGTACGATTTCTAGAAACGCCTTTCCTCAGCTACACTAATCCCCTTCTCCTATGACCAAGACTCGTTGTGATCTCTGTTTCCTATTGATTGTGTTGAGCGCTCTCACGCTGACCTCTGCCCACTCCCAGAACCAGCCGCCCGCGCCAACGCCACCTCCATTCGCGGCGGTGCCTCAGGCGTCCCAGGCGCAGCAGGACAACTTCCCTGCTCAACTGCTCGAGCAGTTGGCAGCGATCAAGGCGGCCGCGTTGGCCGATGACTACGCTTACCGGCAGGTCGCGCACCTGACCGAAAACATTGGCGCGCGGCCGAGTGGATCGCTGCAGGCTAAGGCCGCGGTCGACTACGTCGCTGAGGAACTGCGCAAGCTTGGACTGGATGTGCAGCTCGAGGAAGTGAAGGTGCCGCATTGGGTCCGCGGCGAGGAAACGGCGCAACTGGTCGAGTATGCGGGCCAAGCCGCCGGCACCACGCAGAAGATCGTGCTCACGGCGTTGGGCGGAAGCACGTCCACACCGGCGGAGGGAATCACGGCGGACGTGATCGTGGTCAACAATTTCGACGAACTGAAGGCCCTGGGCCACGACAAAGTTTCCGGCAAGATTGTGTTCTTCAACGAGATCTTCGACAAGCAGAAAGCCGCCGGCGGGATGGCCTTCATGGCCTACGGCGAGGCGGTACGCTATCGCGGCGCCGGGCCGAGAGAAGCCGCTGGGTTAGGTGCGGTGGCCGCGTTGGTACGCTCGGTCGGCAGCGCCGATTTCCGCTTGCCGCACACGGGCTGGAGTTTTCCGGCTGGCATTCCCGCCGGGGCAGTTACCGCGGAAGACGCCGAACTTATGGCGCATCTTTCTGCGCAAGGCAAGCTACGCATTCACCTGACGCTCACACCCCAGAAACTGCCGGACGCGACCGGCTTCAACGTCATTGCCGACCTGAAAGGCAGTGAGCATCCGGAGCAGGTGGTCGTGGTTTCGGGACACCTCGATTCATGGGATCTTGGGACGGGCGCCATCGATGACGGCGCCGGAGTCGCCGTCGCGATGGAAGCGGCAGAAATCCTGCAGAAGCTACATCTCCGCCCCAAGCGCACACTGCGAGTCATTGCCTGGATGGACGAGGAAAGCGGCGGCGCGGGCAGCCAGACTTACACGAAAGACCATTCTTCGGAATTTCTGCACCACATCGCCGCGATCGAAAGCGACGCGGGCGCGGCGCACCCGCTGGGCTTCGATGCCAAGATGACTGCAGCAGCAGCCGATGTCTTGCGACCTGCTCTAACTGTTCTGCAGAGCATCGGCGCAAACGTTTTGCGCGAAAGCACGTACCCGCCGGGCGCCGACATCTCTGCCATGTCGGAAGCGGGAGTGCCAGCCCTAGGCATTCTGCAGGATGGCCGCACCTACTTCCACTACCATCACACTGCCGCCGACACCCTCGACAAAATCGTTCCCAACGAGTTGCGCGAAAACGCGGCCGCGATGGCGGTCATGGGATATGCCCTGGCGGACATGAGAGACCCACTGCCCCGGTAGGTGTGACCTGCGTCACATCCAAGGCGGGACGCTGCCACTAGGATGTTACGCGGTCGTGTGCAGCCCCCGGGTAGGTTGACGCATCTCAATTTCGACGCTTATCATCTTCGTTTGGCCTAATGACCAGGGACGCCTCCGGAAAGGGGCGTCCTAGGACGTTTGATACAACAATTTTGGAAAGTGACGGAGTTGAAGTGACCTATGGATAAGAAGAAGCTGGAAGCATTCAAGAAACGTTTGGAAACGCGGCAGCAGGACTTGCGCCGCACGGTGAACCGCTCCCAGGCCGACGGCCGCTCGGCCGACGAAGACACCGCTCAGGACATCGCCGACCGCGCCGCCAGTTCCTATACCAAAGAATTCTTGTTCAGCCA
This sequence comes from Candidatus Sulfotelmatobacter sp., assembly GCA_017883385.1. Lineage (GTDB taxonomy): Bacteria > Acidobacteriota > Terriglobia > Terriglobales > Acidobacteriaceae > Sulfotelmatobacter. Next base: position 29,502 of record JADGNQ010000059.1, on the reverse strand, counting down.
AAGCAACAACGACCGCCAGACTTTGCAGATGGTGGACAAGGCCCTGGCCCGCATTCGCGAAGGCAGCTTCGGCGAATGCATTCACTGCGGCAAAGAGATCAACGCGAAGCGCCTGGAGGCTGTGCCGTGGACGCGCCACTGCATCGAGTGCCAGGAAAAGCTGGAACAGGGACTGCTGGAGGAAGCTCCGCAGTAAGAATAGATTCGCTATACGAAAACGCCGCCGGGACATCGGCGGCGTTTGTATTTTCAGGACCGTGAGATCATGTGGGGACAGCCGCCTTCGGCTGTCCGCCGGGCGCAGCCCAGCCTCTTCAAGCTGTCTTCAACTGAAACGGCAGCCTCCGCAGCCGTTGCCCCGATGCCGCGAAAATCGCATTCGCCACGGCGGGCGCGGCCGGCGGCAACGCCGGCTCGCCCATCCCGCCGGGATCTTCCTTGCTGTTGACTAAATGCACCTCGATCCGCGGAGCCTCGTTGATCCGGATGGGATCATATCCGTCGAAGTTGGTCTGCTCAACCGCTCCGTTCTTGATCGTGATTTCATTCTTCAGCGCGGCGCTCAAACCATAGATGATCGCGCTCTCGGCTTGTGCGCGCACGGACTCAGGATTCACGATTTGCCCGCAATCGATCGCGGCCACGATGCGGTCGATTTTGAAGCTGCCGCCCTTCACGGTGACTTCCGCCGCCTCTGCGATGTAGCTGCCGAAGGAGTGATACGTAGCGATACCGCGCCCCTTGCCTTTCGCGAGAGGTGTACCCCATCCCACCTTCTGTGCCGCCAACTCCAGCACACCGCGAAGACGCGCCGGATCTGGGTCGTCGTCATCTTTCGGCTTCCAATTTGCCGGCTTCACCAGCAGCGCCTTGCGGAACTGCACTGGGTCCTTTTTGGCCGCGGCGGCGAGTTCGTCGATGAAACTCTCCACGACGAATCCGTTGAACGAGTGCTCCACTGAACGCCACCACAGTGGCGGAACCGAACTGGGGACCGCGTTGTACTCGAGGCGCATATTCGGGATGGCGTAGGGCATTTGCTTGGCGCCTCCCACTTCCGAATTCTCCGGCTCGCTCTTTTCTGGAGGATCCCAATACGCGCCAATCGATGTGGAAGCGAGAGAATGCGACCAGACCAGCGGATGGCCGTCGCGATCAACTGCACCGCGCAACTGGTGGCACGCAGCAGGACGATAGAAATCGTGTGTCATGTCATCTTCGCGAGACCACACGAGCTGCACCGGTTTGCCGACCACCTTCGCAATTTGGGCGGCCTCGGCGGGATAGTCGGCCATGTAGCGACGGCCGAAACCTCCGCCCATGAGCGTGGTGTGCACGACAACCTTCGGTGGCTTCAGATCCAGAATCTTCGCCACGGTTCCCTGCACCCAGTCCGGCGATTGGGTCGGAGCCCACACCTCGGCTTCGCCCTCGCGCGCATGCACCGTGATGTTCATGGGCTCCATGCAGGCGTGGGAAAGAAAGGGAAACTCGTAAACGGCTTCGACGCGCCGTGCTCCATCGGGCAACGGCTTATCGACGTCGCCGTCGTTGCGGATGCGTTTGCCGGGCTTGCTGGAGCCTGCGCGCAAAGCTTCACGCAGGGACTCGCTGGATTCGGAAACTGCAGGACCGTTGTCCCAGGTGATCTGGAGCGCGTCCCGCCCCTTCATCGCAGCCCAGGTAGAGTCCGCCACTACGACGATTCCGCCGGCAGTGAACATGTCGCGACCGAGGGCGGGGATCTCGAAAACATCGTGCACACCAGCCACAGCCTTCGCCTTGGCCGCATCGAAGTACGCCGGTTTGCCGCCGAATGTCGCGCACCGCGCCACCACTGCAAACAGTATGTCCGGCACGCGGACATCGATTCCAAACTGCGCGCTACCGTTCACCTTCGCCGGAATGTCGACTCGCGGGAAGGCATGCCCGATCAGCTCGAAATCCTCTTCATCCTTGAGTTTTACTTTCTCCTGATCGGGCAGAGGAAGCTTCGCGGCTGCGTCAGCAAGTTCACCGTAGCTGGCCTTGCGCGAGGACTTGCCGTGCAGCACGGTTCCCTTCCTAGCCACGCATTCGGCGCTGGGAACATTCCACCTCGCGGCCGCGGCCGTAATCATCAGGCCGCGCACCGTCGCGCCGGCGCGGCGTAGCGGCATGTAGTTCTCCATCGTGCTGCCGCTTCCGCCGGTACCCAGGTGCGGATAGATGTCCGGTCGCGTCTCGGCTTGCTCGACGCTGACTGAATTCATATCGACCGCGGCTTCTTCGGCAAGGATCATGGCCAGACCCGTACGGATGCCCTGGCCCATCTCCGACTTCGCTACGATGAGGGAAATCTTCCCGTCGGGCTTCACGTGAATCCAGGCGTCGAACGGATTCGGTGCGGGCTTCTTCGGCCCTTTGGCGTCTTCTTGCGCGCGCAGTAGAGGGGCGGAGAAGCGGACGCCAATCAGCAATCCGGCTCCGGCGACTGCGCTTCGTGCCACGAACTTTCGGCGAGTGATGGGCATGGTCATACTCCCTTCCCGGCGTTCATACTGGCGCGATGAATGGCGAGCTTGATCCGCTGATACATGCCGCACCGGCACAGATTCCCGACCATGGCGGTCTCGATCTCATCGTCGGTCGGCTTGGGAGTCTTCGCCAGCAGCGCCGCAGCCGACATGATCTGCCCCGGCTGGCAGTACCCGCATTGCGGCACCTGCTCGGCGATCCACGCCTGTTGCACCGGATGTGTGTTGTCGGCTGAGAGGCCCTCGATCGTGGTGATCTTCTTCGTCCCCACGGAAGAGATCGCAGTCTGGCACGAGCGCACGGCCTCGCCGTCCAGGTGAACCGTGCATGAACCGCACAGTCCCATGCCGCAGCCATACTTGGTGCCGGTCAGGTTGAGTTTGTCGCGCAATACCCACAAAAGGGGAGTGTCAGGCGAGACCTCAACCTCGTGTGGAATGTTGTTGATCACCAAATGAATCGCAGCCATGGGAGAACTCCAGAGACTGAGGTTTTCGGATTAGACGAGGCTACCGCAACAAGGTTTGCCCGAGCAAATCGACAACTGGCGAGCTTTGCCGCGCCCGCATGTTGCGCACGTCAATTCGCGGAATGAATCAACCGGTGTCATCCTGAGCAAAGCGAAGGACCTATGTAGTTTCCTGGGTGCAGAATACATAGGTCTTTCGCTGCGCTCAAGATGACAGTCCACTTGTGACTTATGTCTCGAATCTACCGGACGCGGCCCTTAGTTTGCCGGCTTCTTCGCTTCTTCTTCCTGTGCCTCGGCCCCGGGCATCAGATTCTTCAGCGGAGCCTTGAGCTGCTCCTCGAGTTCCGGATGCGGCAGCGGCTTGCGCGGCAGCATCTGGTCGCGCATCGCCGTGTTGTAGACGAAGATCGCTTCGACGACCGCCGCCTGCGCCAAGTCATCCGGTTGCAGACGCTCGTAGGTGTCCATGTTGGAGTGGTGGGTGCGCGCCCCGTAGTCGAGCATGTCCTGAATGAACTGGAATCCCGGCACGCCCACGGAGTCGAACGCTTCGTGATCGGTTCCGCCCGTATTTCGCATGGTCAGCGCGCTCACGCCCAGATCCTGCAACGGCGCCATCCACTGCTGGAAGATGGAGCCGACTGCCGCATTCTCTTGCAGATAGATCCCTCGGATCTTTCCGGTGCCGTTGTCCACATTGAAGTATCCGGAAATTTTCTGCTGCTCCGGTTTCAACTGGACCGGGCCAGCCGGCTTGCGCAGGAAGTCCGGCAACTTGATTTGGTCGGGTGCAGTGGAGAGCGGCACGTACCCGAAGTGCTGCTTGACGTAGCCGTAAGAGCCGAATTCTCCCTGCTCTTCCCCAGTCCACAGACCCACGCGGATCGTACGCCGCGGCTGCACGTGCAGCGCATTTAGAATGCGCATGACTTCCATGGCGACGATGGTGCCCGCGCCGTTGTCGGTCGCGCCGGTCGCGGAAGCCCAGGAATCCAGGTGGCCGCCGACCATGACCACTTCATCTTTCAACTTTGGATCGGTGCCGGGAATTTCGGCAATCGTGTCGAAGCCGTGTTCGTGATCGCCCGTGAACTCGGTTTCGACGTCCATCTCGACGCTGACCGGCACGTTCGCCTTCAGCAACCGGTACACGCGGCCATAATTCTCAATGGCGGTCACAACGACCGGAAGAGCCTCGGCGTGCTCGCGCTGGTATGTAAACCATCCCATGCCCGATCCGCCATCGTCGAAAATCGTCCCGCCTGATCCACCATTATTGCGCCCGTCGCGGCTCGGGATCACGACTGCCAAAGCGTGCTCGGCGGCGAGGAACTGCCCGGCTTTCGCGCGGAATTCCAGCTGGCGGATGAAGTCTTGAAATCCCTGGTCCGCCCCTCCGACGTGAACCGGATATTCGACGGTGGTCTTGAGATTGGCGTCGTCTCTGCGCTCCCACAGCGCCTTGTCGACCGGCTTCACCTCGCGCATGTCCCCAAAGAACACAACTTTCCCGGCCAGCTTGCCCTTGTATTTTTCGAGATCCTTCTCGTCCTTCGCAGTGACCCAAACCGCGCGCCCGTTGACCGGCCCCTTGCTCGACGGCGACCACGGCAACGCCTGCGCGATAAACACAGCGGTGTCCGGCGCAGACATGCGCACCCAGGTATTGAGTTGCCGCCAGCCCATGCCGAACTCGCCCCAATCCTCGAGGTGGGCATTGCTGCATCCCATGGTGGTGAGTTGGTCACGCGTCCATTCATTGGCGCGCTTCAGGTTCGGAGACCCGGTTAGCCGCGGCCCGATCCCGTCCATCAGACCCGAGGCGAACTCCATGACATGCGAGTGAGATAGCCCTTCGTCCCGAATGCGCTGGTACATGGTGAAGTCCAGATTTTCGGTCGCGGGCTGCGCCAGCTCGTAAGAAGGCTTACTCGCTTCGTCGGCCTTGGCTTCTTTGGATTTCTTGTCAGCCGCGGTCGTGCAGATAGGCAGGGATAGCAAGACTGCAAGAATGGCGGTCAAGAACTTGTGCGATGTCATTCCTCGATTCCTCTCTGAAGCGGAAAGCAGACTAGCAGAAGTTCCTCGCGGTTGTCGAAGGATGAGCCGGCGACTCGGGTTCGCAACTCAACCAAGCAAGTGGCGACGCTCGCTCATGGCATCTGAGCCCCTTGGGCATCCACATATACGGCGTAGAGAGACTGGCTTGCGGCCATGAACAGCCGATTTCTCTTGGCGCCGCCGAAGCACAGGTTCGCGCACGATTCCGGCAGATGAATCTTGCCAATCAGCGTTCCGTCGGGCGCGAATACGTGCACGCCGTTGTAGCCTTCTCCCGCCCATCCCGCCGCGGACCAGACGTTGCCGTCCATATCGCAGCGGATGCCATCGGATGAGCCCGGCGACATGTTGGCAAACAGCCGCCCATTCTTCAGATGTACGCCATCCACGACGTCATAGACACGAATCGGGTGCGGGTCGCCGGCATGGCGTGGAACTCCAGTATCCACGATGTAGAGCTTCTTCTCGTCGGGAGAGAAGCATAGGCCATTGGGTTTATCCATGTCGCTGGCCACAACGGTCGCCTCCCGTGACTTCGGATCGAGGCGGTAAACGTTGGCGGGCAACTCGAACGAGGCTTTATGGCCTTCGTAGTTCGACATGATTCCATAGCCCGGATCGGTGAACCAAATCGCCCCATCAGAATGCACCACCAGGTCATTCGGCGCGTTGAGACTCTTGTCTTGAAAGCGGTCCATCAGCACGGTGATCGTGCCGTCGTATTCGGTTCGCGTAACCCGGCGCGTGTCGTGCTCGCACGTGACCAGCCGGCCCTGCCTATCCCGGTAATTGCCGTTGCTGTAGTTCGAGGGATTTCGAAAGACGCTGACTTCCCCAGTCTCCTCGAGCCATCGCAGCATGCGATTGTTGGGAATGTCGCTCCAGAGAAGGTACCGGCCGTCCGCGCACCACACGGGCCCTTCCGCCCAACGGGTGCCGGTGTACAGGCGTTCGACCGCCGCATTGCCAACCTTGTACTTGGCAAAGCGCGGATCAACCACTTCAACGGCGGGATCGGGATAAACGACAGGGCGTTCCTGTCCGTGTTCCACGGCTGAGGCCAAAGGCTTGAATGCCATCGCCGCCGCGGCGCTGGCCGTCCCGGTCATGAACGTGCGTCTCTGCATCGGTCGCCCTCCGGCGTCGGCAAAAGCGGGCAGCAAAATGTATCACGTCCCGGTAAAGTCAGCATGATCGACGAACCCGCCACTTTTGACGCCCTGTTTTCCCCCTGCTAAACTGTTTGTTTACTATATTAGTTAAGCCAGCCATCGTTATCACCAGAAGGGAAGTCCGTGCGCGCAGAGACCCGCCATCAACTGAAACAGGATGCCTTCAGCCGCGTGACCATTGGGGCCGCCGAGAAGACGGCTCATTGGACCGTCGAACACAGGTCGACCGTAATCATCTCCGTGGTTGTGGTCGTAGTCGTACTGGCCGCCGTGGTTGGCGGGTGGTATTACCTGAGTACCCAGGATGAAAAGGCCAGCCTGGAGCTTTCCCGAGCAGTCCGCACCATGGACACGCCTCTGCGTCCCGCGGGCACGCCAGCCCAGCCGGATATACCCAGCTTCACCTCCGCCAAAGAGCGCACCGAGGCAGCCAAGAAGCAGTTTCAGGCAATCGTGGACAGCTATCCGCACACCCGCACGGCCGACATGGCGCACTATTTTCTGGGAGTGACTGCGTCCAGCTTGTCTGACAACACGGCCGCCGAGCGCAACTTCAAAGACGTGGCTTCCTCAGGCAGCAGCGATCTGTCGGCGATCGCCAAATCGGCCCTGGCCTCGCTCTACGGCCAGACCAATCGCACGAAAGAAGCGGTCGCTCTGTACCAGGAACTGATCAACAAACCCACGGCCTCGGTCAGCAAGGTATCTGCTCAGTTGCAGTTGGCCGAGCTCTACCAGAGTTCCAACCAACCCCTCGACGCCAAGCGGATCTATGAACAGGTCAAGAAAGACAATCCGGGCAACGAAGCCGGGCAATTGGCCACGCAGAAGCTCGCAGAACTGAAGTAAGGCAACGCGCTTCCGACTCTCTCCGCTGAACGCATCCACAGCTGCCAAATGGGTATGGTCGCGCAGATAGGTCATGCTATAATGACCATGGTCTTTAGGAGCAGTTATGAAGACAATGGCAGCGGGTTACTTTAAGGCGCGATGTCTGAAGATTATGAACGAAGTGCGCTCCACGCGCGAGCCGGTAACCATCACCAAGAACGGGCAGGCCGTCGCCAAACTCGTCCCTGCCGACGGACCATCGGAGGATATTTTCGGCTGCCTCAAGGGTGAGATTGAAATTGTTGGTGACATCCTGTCTCCCTTGGTCCCGCCGGAAGACTGGGAGGCGCTCCGTTGATCCTCCTCGACACCCACGTGCTCGCGTGGTTGGTAGCCGAACCGGAGCGACTCTCCAAGCATGCCGCTTCCGCCATCCGCCGCGCGCGCGTGAGTGACGGCGTGGCCATTTCCGATATCACGGTCTGGGAACTGGCCCTGTTATTCTCGCGGGGAATCCTGCGTGCAAAGAGCACCGGGGAGAAGGCGATCGAGAATATGCTGACTCGTTCTGGCGTGGTGATCATGCCGATCACCGCCGAAATCGCCGCCATTGCCGTCCAGTTCTCAGACGACTATCCAAAGGATCCCGCCGACCGACTCATCGGTGCAACTGCGATGGCAGAGGGTATGGCCTTGGTGACGCGCGACGAGCGAATCCGGAAAGATTACCGTCTGAAGACAATCTGGTAGCAGATTCAAATTTCCCAGAGACATTAACGCCAACGACTCCCCATTTCCCCTTTTCCCGCAGGTTGAGTACCATGTTCTCCGGTTACCAAACTCCACCACTGGAGCAACATGGCCGACATCACACTCCGCGTTAACGGCAGTGAAAAGAAAGTCAGCGTCTCTCCGGAGACGCCTCTCCTCTGGGTCTTACGTGACACCCTCGAACTCACCGGAACAAAGTTCGGTTGCGGCGCCGGATTGTGCGGCGCTTGCACGGTGCACGTCGATGGCGCTCCGATTCGTTCCTGTTCGACTCCGGTCTCGCAAGTCGCGGGCAAGAGCGTGACTACGATTGAGGGGCTCGGAGCGAACGGCCTGCACGTTTTGCAGCAGGCCTGGATCGCCGAGGAAGTCCCGCAATGCGGCTATTGCCAAACGGGACAGATCATGTCGGCCGCGGCCCTGCTCGCGAAAACGCCGAGCCCGACGGACGAACAGATCACACAGGCGATTAACGGGAACCTCTGCCGCTGCGGAACCTATGAACGGATTCGCAAAGCGATCCACCGCGCTGCCGGCAACGGAGGCTCGCGATGAGCCCACTTTCCCGCCGCGAATTCGTCGCTGCCGGAGTCGCTGCCGGTGCCGGCTTGGTGATCGGCTTCTACCTGCCTCATGGAAGCGCTTCGCAAAAGGAATCTTTCTCGCCTAACGCATATCTCCGCATCGCGCCCGATAACAAAATCACGATCGTAGTCGCGCGCTCCGAGATGGGACAAGGCGTGCGCACCGCGCTGCCCATGATCCTCGCCGAAGAACTTGAAGCCGACTGGAAGCAGATCGAAATCGAGCAAGCAGGAGCCAGCACCCTGTTCGGCGATCAGACGACGGGAGGAAGCGCCAGCATCCGCACCACGTGGGATCCGATGCGCAAGGCCGGAGCCGCCGCGCGCGAGATGCTGATTTCGGCCGCGGCCCTGACGTGGGGCGTACCGCGATCTTCGTGCACGGCCGAGAGCAGCCACATCAAGCACGCTGCTTCGGGTCGCAGCTTGAGTTACGGAGAACTTGTCAGCAAAGCCGCAACGCTGCCCATTCCGACCGACGTGCCGCTAAAGCAGAGCAAAGACTACAAGATTGTTGGGCAACGGCTGCCGCGCGTCGACTCCCCGGCCAAGGTTAAAGGCGAAGCCGTCTTCGGCATCGACTTCCGTTTGCCCGGAATGAAGTTTGCGGTGCTCTCGCGCTGTCCCGTGATCGGCGGGAAGGCGTCGAGCTTCGACGACAAGGAGTCGAAGAAAATCTCCGGCGTGAGTTACGTCGGCAAAATCGGCGATTCGGCCGTGGCCGTCGTGGCCGACAGCGTTTGGGGCGCGATGGAAGGCCGTCGAGTTCTCAACGTCACATGGGACGAAGGTCCGAACAGAGATCTGAACACCGCGGCGGTGATGGCGTCACTAAAGCAGGCCGCCTCGAAAAAAGGCGCGAGTTTGTTTTCGGCGGGAGATGCCGCGAAAGCCTCCGGACGGCATATCTCCGCCGAGTACACATTGCCTTTTATGGCGCACGCGCCCATGGAGCCGGGCAATTGCACAGCGCACTATCAAGGCACGAAATGCGAACTCTGGGCGCCCACGCAGGTTCCGCAGGATTGCCGCGATTCGGTGGCAACGGCAATCGGCCTCGATCCCGATCAGGTCAAGGTCAACGTCACGCTCATGGGCGGAGGCTTCGGTCGGCGTCTGGAGCACGACTATGCGGTCGAAGCCGCGCTCGTGTCGAAAGCGATCAACGCTCCCGTGAAAGTCATCTGGACGCGCGAAGACGACATGCGCTTCTCCACCTACCGCCCGGCGAGCCTGCATCAACTCAGCGCTACCCTGGATGGCGCCGGTTTTCCAGCAGCGCTGAATCACCGCATCATCGCGCCGTCGATCAGCGGACAAAAGGGCCAACCGACTCCGGGCAATGTCGACCCTGATCTACCCGACGAGGCTGGCCCAGTCTATGGACTGCCCAACTATGCGATCGAATACGTGATGGCTGAAACGCCCGTGCCACTGGGCTGGATGCGCTCCGTCTACGCACTGCAAGCGGCGTTCGCGCTCGAAAGTTTCATCGACGAACTCGCGGTCGCTGCGGGCAAAGATCCGTTGCAGTACCGGCTTCATCTCCTGGAAAAGGATCAGGATCTGCAATACTTCACGACCACATGGAAAACAGCGCGCATGCGCGGCGTGCTGCAACTGGCTGCCGAGAAATCTGGATGGGACAAGCCCCTTCCCGCCGGCCTCTTTCGCGGAGTAGCCTGCTTCGGTTGCTTCGCGTCGTACATGGCCGAGGTTGTCGAGATCACGATGGAAAACAACCAACCACGCGTGCACCGGGTCGTCACTGTCGTCGATTGCGGGCAGGTCATCAACCCCAGCATTCTGGAACAGCAGATTCAAGGCGGAATCGTCTACGGCCTGGCCAACGCGCTGCGTGCGAAGATCACGATTGAGAAAGGCCGCGTGGTGCAGGGTAACTTCGACGACTACGCGCCCCTGCGCATGGAGGAAACGCCGAACGTCGAGGTCTATGCGGTTCCTAGTGCGGAGGCACCGACCGGGATCGGCGAGCCATCTGTGCCACCCATCGCTCCGGCGCTGTGCAACGCGATTTATGCGGCGACGAAAAAGAGAATTCGCGCGCTGCCGATACTGAGTTCGTGATGGTGTCACACAATCTTCTACACAAGCCCCATTGTCATCCTGAGCGAAGCGAAGGACCTATGTACTCCTTCGCTCAGGATGACAATGCTCACAACGCGAAACCATTGAGGAGTCGCACATGATCCGCAAGTGGATCTCAGTCCTTCCATTTCTCGTTTTCCTGCCGTTGGCATTGGCGCAGACTGCACCGCAACCGCTGTCCTCGGTTCCTGCATCACGCCTGGCGCACATTCGCCACGGCATCAATCTGAGCGAGTGGTTCGCTCAGGTCTACGATCCCAAGGGATACACGAAAGAGCACTTCGAAAACTGGACTACGGCCACAGACATCGCCCTGATCAAGTCGGCCGGCTTCGATCACGTGCGGCTCAGCGTGAATCCGCAGCCGATGATGGACGCTGCGCACCGCCATGGTGGCTCGGAGGAATATTTCGGCTATCTCGACGCTGCCGTCAAAATGATTCTGGACGCGGGCCTGGCCGTCGAGATCGACATGCATCCCGACTCCGACTTCAAGGAGCGCCTGGCCAAGGAAGACGACTTCGTCGAACGCTTTGCCGATTATTGGAGCATGGTGGCGCAGCACTATTCATCGTGGGACGCGGACCGCGTATTCTTCGAAATCCTGAATGAGCCGGAAATGCGAGACGCCTATCGCTGGTATGGAGTGGAGGCGAAGCTGGCCGCAGCCATCCGGCGCGGTGCGCCCACGAATACTATCATCGCTGCCGGCGCGCGCTGGGACGACGATGACGACATGGTTTTTCTCGAGCGACTGCCCGATGCCAACGTCGTCTACGTTTTCCATTTCTACGAGCCGCACATTTTCACGCATCAAGGCGCGACCTGGGGAGCGTACTACTGGCACTGGCTGAAGGGCCTGCACTACCCCTCTTCGCCGGAGAACGCAGCGCAGGTCGCGACGCTCGTTCCCGATGCCCGCGATCGTATGCAGGTGATCCGCTACGGACAGGATCACTGGGACGCGTCGCGCATCGAGGCGGAAATCAACCAGGCCGCCGACTGGGCCAAGCAGCGCGGCGTGCCGCTGGTCTGCAATGAATTCGGCGTGTTCCGTTACTTCTCCGATCCGCAGGACCGCGCGGCATGGATCAAAGATGTCCGCTCCTCACTCGAGCGCCACAACATCGGCTGGGCGATGTGGGATTACTCCGGCAGCTTCGGCGTGGTCACGAACCGAGAAACGAAGGCCAAGCTGGATGAAGTTACAGTGCAAGCGCTCGGCTTGAAGATGCCTGCCGGGCAATAACTCTTTGCAGTCTACTGAGCGGCCTGCGACCGCATGTCCTGGGCAAAATTCTGAAACGCCGCCAGATCCTCCGCTGGACCAGCGCGCAGATCGTTTTTCCGTCGGAGGGCATCCTGAGCGGCGGTTTCCGCAGTCCAATACTTCAAGAAGACGCCCTCCCGCAGATACCTTATCTCCTGCAACGTGGAGTCCGAAGCGCCAGCGTACTTGTCCATCTGCCGTAAGAAGAAATCGTAGAGCGGCTTAGGGATTTCGAAACTGTCCGGCGCGTCACGGCGCTTGTATTCGAAGATCGTCTTCTGATGCCACGCGTTGAATTTCTTCATGCCGAACGAATCATTCACGTCGAGAAAAATCTGCGACGTCGGTACGACCACTCGTACCTCGGCGCCGTTCGCCGGATGCAGCACCCACACAGCCACTGTGTGATTTGGATACGGCCAGAACAGTCCAACACTTCGGACTCCGGCCCGCTCCACCAAAAAAGCATACAGGGCAGAAAGTTCGTCGCATTCCGCCGAGGCCGTCGGCATCAACGGCGAAACGTCTTTCACAGCTTTCCATTGACTCCAGACCCGATCGGAATTCGGAGGCATGTTGGTGATGGTCCAATGCATGTTCCAGAAACCCGCGTCCCGTGTGGCTTCGTAGAGCAGCCGCACCATCACAAAATCGGAATAGCGGATGTTACCGGGAGCAATCTTGTATGCAGAAGTGAACGACTGAAAGCCGAGCCGCATTCCAGAACTATTCTCCAGCGCCTTCGCCCGGGCACGAACTTCGCTGACCAGACGCGCCAAGGTCGTATCTGCTGCGCGAGGAGCTGGTTGCTGAGGCTCAGGATTGATCGCCCACGAACTAACGGCCGTCAAGGTGAGGAGGGCACAAAGCAAACGAAGAGAGCATCGCAATTGCACGGACAAATGATATCGTCGGCTGCTCGAAATGCCAGAGGAATCGGAGGTATCCGAATCCACCTTCTGTCGGAAACTTATATCGCCCCAGCGGTGTCTAATCACGCATCACCGGGGTTCTCTCTGGCTCCATCGTCTGAAGACTTCGCCTCGAGAGGCAGCCATGCTCGAAGCCGTGCACCTTACCAAGCGCTACGCGTCGTTGCCCGCAGTGCAGGATCTGTCATTTTCGTTGCGGCCCGGACAAGTGCTCGGATGCCTCGGCCCCAATGGCTCCGGCAAGAGCACGACGGTGAAGATGCTCACCGGATTGCTGCAGCCGACGCGCGGCGTGGTTCAGTTCGACGGTCACAACATTCAGGACAACCTGGCGGCTTACCGGAAGCGCCTGGGCTATGTCCCGGAAGAGGCGCATCTCTATCCATACCTGACCGGCTGGGAATATCTGGAGTTGATCGGCACTCTACGCGGCATGCCCCGCCACGATCTCGAAAAGAAGATTGATTCGCTGCTCGAACTTTTCTCGCTCCATCCGCACCGGCACGCCAGCATTAGTTCCTACTCGAAGGGAATGCGGCAGCGCGTTCTACTCATCGCCGCGATCATGGACAATCCCGAGATCTTCATTTTCGACGAACCGCTCTCAGGGTTGGACGTGACCTCAGCCCTGATCTTCAAGAATCTGATTCAGGCGCTCGGGCAGCAGGGCAAACTCGTGTTCTATTGTTCGCACGTGCTGGAGGTCGTCGAAAAGGTCTGCTCCGACGTCCTTATCCTGCGCAAAGGAATCGTGATCGCGCAAGATTCGGTAGCGAACATCGGCCAGATTCTCGGCCAATCGCTGGAGAACACATTCCTGCACCTGGTTGACGACGTGGACACGATGAGCGTAGCGCGCGACATCGTCACGGTAATAAAGGCCGCATAGTGAAGGCCGCATGATCAGCTTGTTCATCGAAGCGATGCTCCGCCGCTGGGATAACCACCGCCAGCGTCCCTTCTGGCGAATGGTGCAACTCTTCGTCGCCCGCATATTCCGCGGTGGAGGGGACTCCGATGCCGAGGGCCTCGATCTCGGCGTCGGCCTGGTGCTCACTTTGCTCGCGATGCCCGGAGGATTCGTGTCCCTCCTCCTCCTTAACAAATATGGAACCTTCCTGCAATGGCTGCGCGGAGCCACGAACGTAGACCCGTTGCTGGTTGCACTTCCCGATGAGTACTTCTTCATTGTTCTTTCGATGACCGTCACCGGCGCGGTTGCCGTTTGGCGATGGGATGCCATCTTCCCCGACCGCCGCGACTACATGAATCTGGTCCCGCTGCCCATTTCCACGCGGACTATCTTTTTCGCCAATCTTGTCGCGGTACTTTTTCTGGTGGGTCTGGTCGCGGTCGATGTCAATGCAGCGTCGTGCATCCTGTTCCCCATGGTTGTAGGAGCGACGCAAAGAACGTTTCTATTCTTCGTGAAGTTCGCGATCGTCCATGCGGTCGGAGTAGTGCTGGCGAGCGTTTTCGCGTTCTTTGCCGTGTTCTCGGTACTCGGTCTTCTGATGGCGGTCTTGCCGCTTGGCGCTTTCAGACGATTGTCGGCATACATTCGCGGGGTCGTAGTCGTTTACCTGGTCGCACTTCTTTGCACCACTTTTGCGGTTCCGGACTTGTTGCGGCGAGTGCACGGTCCTGCTCCATCATGGACGCTTCTGATGCCTTCCTGCTGGTTTCTCGGTTTGTGCCAGTCTTTGCATGGCCGCGGCACTCCGGTGCTGATGGAGTTGTCCAGGCGGGTGCTTCCCGGGATCGCGGCCGTCGTAGGGGTGGCGCTCTGTGCCTACGCGGTGGGCTACCAGCGGCATTTCGTGCGCATTGCCGAGACTACCGAGATAACTGGGTTTGCTCGCGCTCCACGAATCTCGCGATTGGGCGTTCTCCTGGATCGACTAGCGCTACGAACTCCATTCCAGAAAGCTTGCTTTCGCTTTGTGTGCAGGACCCTGCTCCGCAGCGAATCACATCGCCTCGTCCTGACGGCCATCGGAGGACTCTCCATAGTCTTGGCTTCTCAGGCTCTGATGGATGCTTTTGGAGGTGCACGATCGTTTCGTGAAGCTGCCCGCTCGCCTGACGCACTTTCAATTCCATTTATTCTTACCTTCCTGGTCATCGTCGGTCTACGCATCGTCTTCGAGCTTCCGGTGGAGTTGCGCTCCAACTGGATCTTTCAGCTCATGATCGATCCCGAGCGGCAAGAGTGTGAACCCCTAGCGAGAAAAGTAATCCTGATGCTGGTGCTGCCTTGGCTGCTGGTCATCGCATTCCCCGCCTACGCTTACCTGGAGGGCTGGTTTGTCGCATGCGTGCATACTGTGCTCGTGGTGACCTGGGCCGTGTTGCTGACAAATATCGTCCTCATCCGCTTCCGCAAGCTCCCGTTCACTTGCACGCTCCCGCTCTTCAAACAACATTCCTTCGTAACGCTTCTGTCCGTCTGTTTCGGGTTTCTCCTCTATGCTGTTTCGACGCCGGAGTTCGAATCCTCGGTTCTATCGGAACCCTTGCGAATGCTCAGCCTCGCGCCCGTTGTGGCTGTGGCGTGGTATATCCCACACTATCTCGCGAAGAGCGCCCTCGATATCGAGAGAATCACGATCTTCGAGGAGTCCCCGACCACGGTCGTTGAGGTGCTGCAGCTCCGGGACTAGGCCTTGCTTTTCTTGACACATCCGCGCTCCGCCCTTTATCCTTAACTCTTGCTCCTTGCGGTACTTACGCCTCTTGGCGTGCTTCCGCGGGCCTGGGTTAGCAACCCCGGGTTGGTGACATCGGCGCGGAGGTTTTCGCAATGTTTCTGGACATCAAACAACTGGAAGTCCATCCTCTCGATTTTGAGGAGGAGTTTCAGCCCGATGTCATCGACCTGGGAGGCGAAGCCCGCCAGCGCACCCCGCTGAAGGCCGCCGGACACGCCGAGATCGTCGAGGAGCATCACGGCAAGCATCAGGTAATCAAGGACATACGCCTGCGAGGGCGTCTGTCGACCGGGCTTGAGTTGCAGTGTGCCCGCTGCGTCGAGCCGGTGGCGCAAGATATAGTCCGCGAGTTCGAATTGCTCTATCGGCCGCTCGGAGCTGATGCCGGCCGCGATGAGCTGTCAGTGACCGACGCCGAAGCCGAGATCGGCTATTATCAGGGCAACGGCATTTTGCTCGAAGACGTTTTGCGCGAGCAGGTGCTGCTGGCGTTGCCTCTGAAGGTCACTTGCCGCGAAGACTGCAAAGGCCTGTGCTTGCACTGCGGCAAGAACTTGAACCAGGAAAAGTGTACCTGCCGCGTCTCCATGGAAGATCCGCGGTGGGCAGCGTTGAAAGAGATTCGCAACCGGATCGAGCACTGAGAAACAGCTGTCAGCTTTCAGCCATCAGCTGCCAGCCATCGACGCTCGTCAATGATTGAGCGCGTTTGATCAAGTCAGGTTTCGCAAAACCAGCAGTCAACGGTCGGTTGTAAAGGCTGAAGGCTGACGGCTGATAGCTGACAGCTTCTTTTGAGAGGAATTCAATACCATGCCTAATCCAAAACGGCGACACTCCCAGAAGCGCACCTCAACCCGGCGCGCCCACGACGCTCTCAAGAGCCACTCCCTTTCTGAGTGCCCCAACTGTCACGAGAAGAAGATGCCGCACCGTGCTTGCCCCAAGTGTGGTTTCTACAAGGGACGCGAAGTCATCGACGTTAAAGAAGCCAGCTAACTCATACACACCATGCCTAGCGTGATTGCGCTGGATGCGATGGGTTCCGACCGTGCGCCCAAGCCTGAGATCGAGGGCGCCATACTCGCGTCGCGCCAGTACGGCGTGCGCGTGCTGCTGGTCGGCCCGGAAGCCGAGGTCAAGGCGGAATTGGACCGCCATCGCGCGGCCGCGCGTCTGCCCATCGAAATCGTCCACGCCAGCGAACACATCACCATGGAAGACAAGGTGGAGGCGATTCGCGCCAAGCGTGACTCCTCCATGCGCGTAGGCCTGCGTATGGTGCGCGAGGGCCAGGCGAACGGCTTCGTCACTGCCGGCAACACCGGAGCCGCCATGGCGACAGCGAAAGTGGTGCTGGGCGCGGTGCCGGGCGTCGATCGTCCGGCGCTGGCTGCGGTGTTCCCGACCGCGCCGGGGCCAGCGGCCATGCTGCTCGATGTCGGCGCCAATGTCGACTGTACGGCGCAGAATCTCGAACAGTTCGCCGTGATGGGCGAAGTCTACTTTCGGGCCATGTACAGCAAGAGAAACGCAACCCCCGGCCCGCGCGTCGGCCTGCTCTCCATCGGCGAAGAGGAGACCAAAGGCAACGAACTCACCCGCGAGGCGTTTCAGTTGCTGAAGCGACTCCCCCTCAACTTCGTTGGCAATGTGGAAGGCCGCGATCTGTACAACGGAAAGGTCGATGTCATCGTCGCCGACGGATTTGTAGGCAACGTCGCACTGAAGATTTCCGAAGGCGTGGCCAACCTGGTTCGTACCGCGTTGAAGGAATCGCTCAAAGCGACCATTACCCGGCAGGTGGGAGCTTTGCTCTCGCGCAGCGCCTTCACCGATTTCAAAAAGCGCCTCGACCACACCGAATACGGCGGCGCTCCCCTGCTGGGAGTGAAGGGCGTCTGCATCATTACGCACGGCTCGTCGAACGCCAATGCGATGAAAAATGCGGTGCGCGTGGCAGCCGAGTTTTCCAAACGCGGGATCAACGACTCGATCGAGCGCCGCTTAGCCGCGCTGCGGCCCGCTCCCGTTGAGGCGCAGGTGGCACAGCCGAGCTAGTCTTCATATCTTCATGACAGGTTCAAACCACGCGCTCGCGTTCCTCTTCCCCGGCCAGGGCTCGCAGACAGTCGGCATGGGCAAGGATTTAGCCGAGAAGTTTCCGATCGCTCGCCAGACGTTTGAAGAAGCCGACGAGGCTCTCGGCTACAAGCTTTCCCAGGTCTGCTTCGAGGGGCCGGAAGACCAGCTTCGCCTGACCGAGATCACGCAGCCGGCGATTCTCACCGTGTCGGTAGCCGCTCTGCGTGTGTTCGAGACGCGCGCTCCCAGGCCGAGCTACGTCGCAGGGCATAGCCTGGGC
Source organism: Candidatus Sulfotelmatobacter sp. (assembly GCA_017883385.1). Taxonomy (GTDB): domain Bacteria; phylum Acidobacteriota; class Terriglobia; order Terriglobales; family Acidobacteriaceae; genus Sulfotelmatobacter. The sequence continues at coordinate 11,707 of JADGNQ010000059.1, read as the reverse complement.
GAATACTCCGCTCACGTCGCAGCCGGGACGTTCAGCTTTGCCGACGCCGTGCGCACCGTCCGCAACCGCGGTAAATACATGCAGGAAGCCGTGCCAGTGGGCGTGGGCGCGATGGCCGCGATCCTGGGCATGGATTATGAGAAAGTCGCAGCCGTCTGCCACGACGCAGCGGAGGGCGAAGTCTGTGCGCCCGCAAACATCAATTCGCCGGAGCAGATCGTCATCTCAGGGAACACGGCTGCGGTCGAGCGCGCCGCGAGACTCGCGGACGAACGCGGCGCCAAGCGCGCCAAGCTCCTGCCCGTCAGCGCCCCCTTCCACTGCTCGCTGATGAAGCCCGCGCAAGATCGGCTGGAGGCCGATCTCAACGCACTCAAGATGCAAAACCCGGTTTACCCTGTCGCCTGTAACGTAGAAGCGGAACTGATCGCCGACGATCTCCGCGCCCGCGACACGCTCGTGCGCCAGGTCACCGGCTCCGTGAAGTGGGATCAATGCATGCGCCTGCTGATTGGGAAAGGTGTGCAGACATTCGTAGAAATTGGTCCGGGGAAAGTCCTCTGCGGACTCATGCGGCAAATTGACCGCTCCAAGACCTGTCTCAATGTTGGAGATGAAGCAACGCTCACGAAAGCGCTGGAGTCACTAGCGCAGGCGACGGTCTAGCCAGACTCAGCGGGACAAAGCTCAGCGGAACACCAGTTCGCAAGGCGGGAAGCTAAGCGTCTTGTCAGACTTCTCCACCCAGACTTGCGCGTGTTGAGCGCGATCATTGACCACGACATCCACGACAATCCCGGTGCCGCCGCCCGGGCAACTGCTCGCACCGTAGACCTTCTGAGTCTTGATGACTCCCCACTCCCCGCCCGGGCCCCAGTCGCGATAGAACTCGCTGAACGGATACTTTGGGTGCTCTCCTGGATGCTGCTTCCACTGCGGATCGTGCATCCAGATGCCGTAGGCCGTCTCGTAATCCTGTTTCTGCAACGTGTCGAAGAAGTGGCCGACAACATGCTCTTGCGGCCAGTAGCGAAGCCACCAGCCCAGGCAGAGCACCATCACGACCAGAACGATGGCCGAAATAATTCGCCTCTTCCGCTTCCGCTCTTTTCCAAGGTCGATTTCTTTGGCGTCCAGAAGTGTCATACCTCTCTAGCATAACGGACACAGCGGACTGCTGAAAAGTTCCAGGAACTGGAGAATTGAGTAATTGGGAAATTTAGTAATTGGGTAATTGGAAACCCTTTCCTGCCCAGGACGCCTTTCAAATGACTCAATTACCAAATTTCGCAATTACTCAATCCCTACAGCGTCCGCTTGAACAGCGGAATCGCGATCCCCAGTGTGACGGCCGCGAAAATCGAGAGGAAGAGCATATCTCCCCACACCGCCGACAGCGTCGTTTCCTTGAGCAGCAGGCACTTGAACCCGTCCACCGCGTACGTAAACGGATCGCACTTCGCAATCGCTCGCAGCCACGGCGGAAACGCCTGAATGGGATAGACCGACCCACTGGGAAAAAACAGCAGCGTATTGAGAATACCGAACATGGCGCGCGGCACCAGCGGGTCCTCGATGCGCACCATGAGCAGAAACATCATCGTATTGAACGCCAGCGAGGTCAGCACGATCATGATCAGCAGCCCGATGATGGTCACGGGATTGAAGATCGTGCTCACTCCCGCCATCATCGAGCCGATCCCCACGATGATCACGCCCGTCATCACGGCCTTGATCGCACCGGCAAGATTGAGCCCCAGCACAAGTTCCAGCTTCGTAATCGGCGTGACCAGATAGCCCTCATGTACGCCGCGCGCCTTGTCGTCGATGTAGAGCATGCCGCCGCCGATCATGACCGACACGAACATCGCCAGCACCAGCGACCCCGGCAGCAGGTACTTCATGTATTCGATATAGGGATAGAGTTCGACGATATCGAGCGCCGTTTGCTGCAGAATGCGGGGCGTGACCGTGGGCTGGTTGAGCGAGTTGGTCAGTTCCGTCAACTCCGCCTCCACCGCCGAACTCATGAAGTTGTCGCTGTTGTCGACGATCAGTGCGATCCGCGGGTGGTTCGCCTCGTACACACGCCGCGAAAACTGCGGCGGGATGATCACCGCGCCTTCCAGCTTGCCGTTGCGCACATCCTCCATCGCCTGCCGGTCGCTGTCGTAATAGAGCGGCACGAAGGTGCGAATGTTCGCGCGTACGGAGTCGAAGGCCTCACGGATCCTCAGGGCCTGCGGACCGCCGTCCTGGTCGACGATGGCAACCCGCGCATCGTGAATTTTTCCACCGAACGCATTTCCCAGAATGATCAACTGCACTAGGGGAAAGATCATCGACGCCAGCATCAGTGCCGGCGAGCGGAAGAACTTGCGCATTTCGCGCTCGACAATGGCCATCATTCGATTCATGGCTGCATTCCTGGCCGCTGCGGCATGACAAATGCGTACGCTTTCTGCAACTCGTCGCGAAGCTGCCTTCCCGTGTAATGCACGAAGACGTCGTCGAGCGTGGTGTTCTGCACTGAGAGCGACTTGACCGGCACCCCAGCCGCAACTGCCATTTCGACCAGTCCGGTCGTCGTGGCCGAACCGTTGGCGGTCAGTACGCGATACATGCCCGCTCCTTCATGCTGCACCGAAGTGACTTCAGCGAGCGTGTGCAACCGCTGCTCCCAATCGGCCGGAGGATTCCCGAACTGTGCCTCGATCACGGTCGAGCCGGGCACGCTTGCCTTGAGTGCCATGGGTTCGTCGAGCGCGACCAGTTTGCCGTGATCGACAATGGCGATGCGGTCGCACAAACGGTCAGCTTCATCCATGTAGTGCGTCGTGATCAGAATGGTCAGTTTCCGATGTTCCTTGATGTTCCCCAGCATTTCCCAAACGGCGACACGCGATACCGGATCCAATCCCGTCGTCGGCTCATCCAGAAAAAATATCTTCGGATGGTGTACTAGGCCGCGCGCAATTTCGAGCCGCCGCCGCATACCGCCGGAGAGCGTTTTCGTTGCCGCATCGCGCCATTTCGTTAGGTCCACCAGTTCCAGAAGTTCATCGATCGACCTTTTGCGCTCCTTCGCCGGAACGTCGTAGAGCTTGGCGTAAATGCTCATGTTCTCTTCGATCGTCAGGTCGAGATCGCTGGTCAGCGCCTGCGGTATTACGCCAATCATTCGCCGTGCCGCGTTCGGCTCTTTGGCCACATCGTGCCCGCCAATGCGTGCTTTTCCTGACGTGATCGGAATCAGCGTGGTCATCATGCGGATCAGCGTCGACTTCCCTGCTCCATTCGGACCGAGCAGCCCGAAAATCTCGCCCTCCTTCACGCTGAAGGAAACATCGTCGACCGCAGTGAAATCTCCGTACTTCTTGACGATGTGCTCAACCTCGATGGCGGACGGCGCTTTGGGGTCGTAGACAGGCTTCTCCAGCGTGGAACCGGATACGCTCGCGGGCGCGGCTGCCACGCCGTTAGTCGTCGGACCTGAACCTGGATTAGATTCCGCCATTATCGTTGCTCCGCGGCTGCGGCACTCTGCGCACCGCCACCCTTTAGTTGCTCCGGAGCAACCAGCACCTCGGCAGTCATGCCGGGCACCCATGCACCCTTGGGATTCTCCAGGCGAATCTTCAGCACAATGGTTTTGATGTCGCGCTTGCGCCGGCTCACATCGCGCTGCGTGGCGAAATCACCCTCGACTCCTTTGAAAAAGACCTTGCCGCTCGTGACGGTTCCACCCGGCAACCGTACGCGAAGCACATCGCCGTATCCGATATGGTCGGCGTAGGTTTCGGGAATAGCCGCGCGCGCCCAAGTGTCGCTCAGATCGACAATCGTGACGATCGGCGCCCCTATGTTGACTACTTCTCCCTGGCGCGCCGCCCGCACGGAAACCGTTCCGCTCACCGGCGCATATACGCTGGTATACCCGAGCCGGACCGCGGCCTGATTCTTCTGCGCGATTGCATTCTTGAGGTCGGCTTGCGTAGCAGCCACGGTGCTTTTCGCAGCATTCGCCTGATGGGTGCGCGCAAGGGCCGCGTTCAGATCTGCTTCCGCGGCTTTGACCAGGTCTTGCTGCGCCTGGACCGTCGCCTGGGCCGCCTGCAAGTTGGTCTCGGCCTGAACCCGGTCCTGATCGGAAGTCACTCCCACCTTGGCCAGCTCAATTGCGCGCCGGCTATCGCTCGCGGTGCGGTCCAACGCGGCTTTTGCCTGGAGTAGCTGGGCTTTAGCCGATGAAAGCTTGGCTTGAGCATTGGCTACGTCGCTCGAAGTCGATCCGGAGGTCGACTCTTCGGTGTGCTGCATCTCTGCGACTTTATGTTGCTGGCTGGCGATGGTCGCCGTGGCCGCAGCCTCCTGCGCCTGCAGCTCCGACGAGTCAAGCACCGCGATCAAATCTCCGGCCTTCACCGGCGTGCCTTCATCCACCAGCAGCTTCTGGATGCGCCCTTCGACCTGAGCGCTCACGATCACCTGGTTGGCGTCGACCGTGCCGATCAGCACCAGGTCCCGCGAGTGGTCGGTCGAGAAGAAATAGTAGGTCGCGGCAATCACGAAAATGACTCCGAGAAGAATAAAGAAACGGTTGCGCGCGCTCATAAGCGTGCTCCTTGCGTAGCGTTCTTTGGGCGGAATAGAGCGGCCGAAATGAAATCCAGCACCGCGGCTCGCCGCTCGGCGATCCGCTCCGGGGTCAGGGGATTAAATCCAACAATCTTCTGCATCATGGGGGCACTGCTGAAATAGAAGATGATCATCGCGACCATCGAGGGTACAAAATGCGCCGGGTTGACCGGACGAAATTCGCCGTTCTCGATTCCCTTCTGAATCAGTTCGCTGACCCGGCCAAAAATCGGCCGAATATAGTTCTTGATCACTTTGTCGATATGCTGCGACTGGCCGTCGCGCGCCCGCATCATCTCGCGCTGCATCAGCCGGGGATAGAGCTGGTTCGAAGCAATGAAATCAAAATAAGCTCCGGCGTACGCCATCATTTTCTCTCGCGGCGCCAAATCACCGTCGAGCACGAGGAAGACCGCGGTCTTCAAGCCTGAAAACGCGTCATCCAGCACGGCCCCGTACAGCGTTTCCTTGTCCTTGAAGTAGTAGTAAAGCAGCGCTTTGTTGACGCGGGCCTCGCGGGCAATGGCATCGGTTCGGGCGCCAGCAATTCCATGCTCGGCGAACTCCAGCGCAGCGGCCTGCAGGATGGCCGCGCGGCTCTCCTCAGGCTGGCCGCGCGATCCCATGCGGCGGTGCAGGACGTGACGGTGGTGGAGAAGCCGGGGCATTTGACTTAATTAACCAGTTAGTTAGATTATACATGAACCGAATGGGATGCGAAACTTCAGGTCCTGCATTCTCAATGGATGGAAAATCCCTTGCTGCGCACGGGGATTTCCCCGCCTCCATGTTCTAATAACCCTGCGAAGCTCCCGCCGTGCGGTGTCCTTCGTGAACCTTCGTGTCCTTTGTGGTTGTCGCTCTTAAGTCATGCCCAAGAGGATCTCCTCCATGAAACCGCTCCCCATTTTCCTCGCCGTCTTCTGCGCGCTCTCCTTCCTCAGCCAATCCGAAGCCCAAACTGTGAAGCCAGACCGCCAAGTCGCCGTCACCATCGACGATCTTCCCGCTGGCATGGCCGATCGCCTGCCCGCGGCTGAAATCACAGCGATGACGACGAAACTACTCGGCACGCTGCGCGATCAGAAGATCCCCGTGGTCGGATTCGTCAACGAGAAGAAAATCTACAAAACAGGAGAGGTCGATGAGCGCATCAAAGCTCTGCAGATGTGGCTCGACTACGGTTTTGAACTGGGCAACCACACCTTCAGTCACGCATCGCTGAACCAGGTTGGCTTGAAGGCGTGGGAAGACGACGTGATCCAGGGCGAGAGCGTGATCCGCCTGTTGATGGCGCCACGCAAGGTGAAGCTGCGTTATTTCCGCCATCCCTATCTCGACACGGGACGCGACCTGCTCACGCGGCGCCAAGCGGAAGCGTTTCTGGTCGAGCGCGGATACCGCATCGCTCCCATCACGCTCGACGGATGGGACTGGATGTTTGCCGGCCTGTATGAAGACGCGAAGAAGCGCAACGACACCGCGTTACAGCAGCAAATTGTGAAGGAATACCTCTCCTACCACGATGCAGTCTTCGCATACTCGGAGCAACTTTCTGCGAAGATTGTCGGCTATGAACCGAAACAGATCCTGCTCTTGCATGCTAGCAACCTGGAAGCCGACCACATCGGCGAGTTGCTCGATGTACTGCGCAAAAGAGGCTATCGCTTCATCACGCTGGAAGATGCGTTAGGCGATACGGCCTACAGCCTGCCCGACACCTACGTCGGAGAAGAAGGCACAGGCTGGCTCGATCACTGGTCGATCACACAAGGCAAGATTCCGCAGGGCGCTCCAGCGTTCCCAGCGTGGGTGATCGAAAAGACCAAAGCGCTGCACCTGTCAACAGGCACGGTGACGCCGCCGACCGATCCTTACTGAGCCTCGGATAGCTCTTTCCTAATCAGGCGGATACGGCTTGCAGGTTTTGTCCTGCAAGGTCAGAACAATCTCTGTAACCTGGTCATCGGATCCATCCACTGAAATCGGCGGCGATTCCCTGTCGCCGATAGGCAGGGACTTGTTTCCTTCCTGACGGCGTCCACAGTCCTGCCTGGCCGAAACCGTGTACCGCTCCCCGCGAAAAATGGAGACTTGGTAAACGCCAGGCGAAACTCTCGGGACAAGCACCGAGCCGCGCTCGCTCGCTCTTGCATAAACGCTGACGTTCTCTGGTACCGGTTCATCCATCCAGTTGACCCGCACCGTGATCTGACGAGTAGCCCTACTCGGCTTCACATGAATATCCGCATTCAATATCTGTTGACCGCTGGCTACCACGACTGGAACTGCCGAGTTCAAGTCCAGCGCCGCCGGATAGAATGTCCGCGGAAACGGCTTGTCCGGGTCTGGATCATCGGAGTTGTGCGCCACGATCACATAGGTCCCAGGCGTCACATTCTTGAACTCAAAATAGCTCCCCCATTCTTGGTACGCCCACCATCCCACTTCTTCATTGTTGAAGCGATCGGCACGGAACAGCGAAACGTCCACGTTCATGATCGGCGCGCCATCAGGCCCGAGAACGCGCCCACGAATTCTCCCCGTCGGCAGGGCCCCCAAGTCCTTCTGATAGCAGGCTCCCGCGGGAAGTTCGACCGGCGGTATCGGTTCGCTCAGAATTGATTGCGTCATTTCGAGATCGGTAGGCAGATCGGCCGAGAAACGATACGTCCCCGGCGGAACGTCGTAGAATCTGTAGACTCCTTCACTATCCGTCTTGGTCGACAACTTCTTGCCCGTACCTATCAATTGGACACTGACGTCTGGAAGCGGGCGGTCATAGCCCTCGTACGACGTCGAGGTGTACGGCTGTTGGGTTCTTCTCAGAAGTCCGTATACTGAGGCATATTGCTTACCATCTCGACGCGCACGCAGTTCCGAGAGCAGTGGCTCAGCCGTCTCTACGGGCTGGGTTCTGCTGCAGACAAACGCTTCTAGCCGTCCCCTGTTGTCGTACGGCATGACGAGGTATGCATGGCTGAGTTGAAAGTGATAGCTGCAGTCGGCGCCACCGCGACCGGAATACACATCCACCCGCTTGACTTCTATGCCATTGATGTTTTCATCGACGCGAAAACGGTAACGTGACTGGCCGCTCTGATCCGCGCCGCGGCTTTCGTCGGGCGGATTTTCAATATCGATGACCGTCCCAACAAAGATTGGTCCGCCTTGCTTCAGGTTGGGACACGTCGATGGACCTAATTCCGAACAGGAACAACTCCAGGAGACAGGAGCGAAAAACGACAGGAATACCAGGACAACCGCGCCAAGACCGCCAACCCTTGTCATCGGTAGCGTCCTCCAACACCGCAGTTCCTTCTAGTATACGGTGGCGTCGGACGAGAGTCTCTAACGCAGTGGGTGATTGATCGGACCAAAGCGCTGCACCTGTCAACAGGCACAGTGACGCCTCCGACCGATCCTTATTGAGCTTGGGCCTGGGGCTGAGCCTTGCCGACAGAAGCCGTGCGAATGGCGCGCAGGGCCGACAATTCCGTGCGCGCGATATCGGCTTGCGATCCGGTGGGCTCTTCCTTCAGGAACAATTCGAGTTCCTCAATTGCGCTGCCGGCGTCGCGCTTCTGCTCATAGGCACGCGCTGCCACCTGATGCACAAACGAATGTGCGCCCGGCAAAGTGTGCGCCCTCCGGCTGCTGGCAATCACATCGTCGAGGTGATGGTCCATGAATTCAGCGTAAGTAAGCGCTGTTAGTGTCGTCGCACTTGTGGGGTCGAATGATCTGGCCTTGTCCAACACACTCTCGGCACCGGAGAAGTCCCCAGTAGCCAGGTTCAACAACCCCAGATTCATGTACGCGAGCGCAAAGTGATCGTTAATGTGGATTGCCTTCTGCAGCGCCTCACGCGCTTGTGCAGCGTCGCCGAGACGGGAGTAGATCACTCCCAGACTGTTGTACGCTCCCGCATAGTCTGGATAAATCGCGATCACTTTGTTGAATCTCTGAATCGCCTGCGTGAGATCCTGTTTTGCGAGCAACTCGCTAGCTTTAGCGAATTCCTTTTGCGCCCGGGCTGGGACGCCGAGATCGGCCGCGGAGGTGAATGCGTTCAAGGGGGCACCGACGGTTTGCACGGGATCGCTGGTTCGTTTCACCTTAACCTCGTAGTCCGGCGCTCCAGTGGAATCCATCATGATGTTGCCTGAATCCGTGTCGGAAAAATTCTGCCCCGACACGATCAAATGGTAGGTCCCGACGGGAATGGTCGTGAAATCGACGATGCACTGGTCATTGGCCGTACCTTCCGCCATGACGCCATAGCGGCCCATCAGTCGGACGTCAGTCTCAATGTCGCAGCCGCCGTTCGTGAAGGACACGTGCACTCGTACTCTGCGGATCACGGAACCGACATCGATCTGCGCCGCGAGTGAACCTGCAAGCAAAACGAACACAGCAAACGCGCGATTCCTCATGGCACGCCCCCAAGCGGCTGTCAGGAATCCGTTCTTCGCCTGTCACCGGAAGGCTGCGAAGGCTCGTGTGACAACTTGCGACATAAGACGTGCGGGCGCAGAAACCGGTAGCGGCAGATCGCAATTTAGAATCGACTTCTTCAATTCTTTTTTTGTTCGCAGCACGATACGCAGCAGACACACGTGTCAGCGCAGTGTGTGGAGACAGAGTGTTAAGAGCCTGGCGATTTCACACGGGTTCAGACGGGCGTGATACGCGAGCGGAGGAATGCTTCAGGAGGATGCGAGGGGTGCGCGGAACACAGAACATGCGGGAACAATCATCGCGGTGAGATGTATTTGTGCGATCGATTAGCGCGCAGAATGTATCGCAGTCCCGGTCAGTGACTACTTCGCGCCGCCAGCAATCGAGGGCACCAGCAGAACTTCGTCGCCTTCCTGGAAGGCGTAGGTCTGTCCGCCGAGGAAGCGGATGTCCTCTTCATTCACATAAATATTGAGAAAGCGGCGGATCTGTCCCTTGTCATCGCGCAGGTGCGGCTTCAGGTCGGGAAACTTTTCGTCGAGCACCGTGAACAGCTCTCCGAGGTTCGACGCCGCGCACGTGATCGATCCGACGCCGGCGGTGTGGCGGCGCAATGCGGTCGGAATCTGTACAGTGATCGGCACGCTTACGCTCCCACGCCCGCAGCTTCTGCGGCAACTCCGGGGATGTCGGCTACCTTCAATGTCTGCTGCAGGTAGTGTTCGAACTCCGCCAACTTCGGAGCGATCGGACGCTCCGTCTCGTAGACGCCCGCGAGGACGTCGGTCGTCTTCAGGCCGTTGCCAGTGATGCACAGCACGGTCGTTTCGTCCGGCAGGATGCGGTCTTGACGATACAGCTTGCCCGCGCAGCCGACGGTGACTCCGCCAGCAGTCTCGGTGAAGACGCCTTCAGTTTCGGCCAGCAGTTTGATCGAGTCGATCACTTCCGGATCGCTGACATCTTCGCTCCATCCGCCGCTGCCTTTGATGGTCTTGATCGCGTAGTGCCCATCAGCTGGATTGCCGATCGCGAGCGAGCGCGCAATCGTGGACGGCTTCTGCGGCTCGATCTCAGAGCTGCCTGTCTTGACCGCCGTCGAAATCGGAGAGCAGCCTGTCGCTTGCGCCCCGAAGAATTTCACATCTTTCCCTTCGACCAGGCCAAGTTTGATCAACTCGTCGAACGCCTTCTTGATCTTGACGATCAGCGAGCCACCAGCCATGGGACAGACCACGTTATCGGGCAGGCGCCAGCCGAGTTGTTCGGCGATCTCGAAGCCCACGGTTTTCGATCCCTCGGCGTAATAGGGCCGCAGGTTCACATTAACGAAGCCCCAGCGATGTTCGTCGGCAATCTGCGAGCACAGACGGTTGACTTGATCGTAGTTTCCGGCGATGCGCACAACCTTCGCACCGAACACGTTCGTACCCAGAATCTTCGCGGGCTCGAGATCGGAAGGAATAAAGATCCAGGCCTTCATCCCTTCGCGGGCCGCGTGCGCCGCGACGGCGTTGGCCAGGTTTCCGGTCGACGAGCACGACACGGTGTCGAATCCGAAAGCCTTCGCTTGCGACAGAGCCACCGCAACCACACGGTCTTTGAAACTCAAAGTCGGCAAGCAGACGGCGTCGTTCTTGAGATAGAGATTTTTCGCGGCACCGGTCGTTCCACTCAAGCGTTCAGCCAGACGTGGAGCCTGAAACAATGGAGTGAAGCCGACCGGCAACCGCGGTACAAAGCCCTGGGGGAGGGGTAAAAGCTCGGAGTAGCGCCACATGTCCGGCGGCCGCTGGGCGATCTGCTCACGGCTAATGGACGCGCGCAGCGCGTCGTAGTCGTAGGCGATTTCCAGAGGGGAGAAACAGTCGTCGCAGATGGAGCGGGGCTGGTTTCCCCAGGTCCGTCCACATTCCCGACACCGCAGTTCGTAGTGAGACATGTGCTACTCGCTTTCTTGAATGTTTCAAGGTTTCAGAGGTTGCAAAGTGTCAAGAAATATCGCGCTGTCAGCGGCGACTTTGAGACCTTGAGACCTTGAAACTCTGCCACTTTGAAACCTGTTTTTTTGCGAGTAGCTGGGGACGAGCCTCGAAAAAGCGGCCCAAAAAGCAAAGGCCTCTTTTTCCAGGAAAAAAGGAAAAGAGGCTATCGGAAAGCAAATACAGCGCGCTTGCCGAATCCCATGTTCCCTGTTTCCAGGAGAGAGTTGGCACCAAGCATCCGGGATATATGATCCCAGATCGGTTGCCGTGGCGTCATAGGGCTCGTCCCTCAGCCACTCTGCATGAAATTCAGGTCCGCTCGGCCGATGAGGCTTCGCGAACTTGTTCCGACAATCCTACAAAAACGGGGAACGCGGGTCAAGGGGAAAGTCCCAGCAGGTGAAAACTGGGGGCAGACTTGAGACAGAGGCAAACCCTCGGCTTGGAAAAATCGGATTCCTGTTTTGGGACCAGCGTCCGATAACAAGGGTACCCCCCCTCCCCCCGGTCTATTGGAATCATGGGTTTAGCGGGAAATCGCGATTTAATCTATAGGGCTCAGTCGTTTAGGGGCAAAATCTTGAGCGGCAAGGAGTTAGGTGTGATTCGGCGCGGGGGCTCAC
>JADGNQ010000195.1 GCA_017883385.1 Candidatus Sulfotelmatobacter sp. | reverse complement strand
GACATTGTGGGAGGCGGGAAGAGGAAGAAGGGGGCTGGCGGGAAGAAGCAGAGTGGGGCGCTGCCGGTGCGGAAGAAAGCGAACGGGGCGTAGAAGGGTTGTCGAGCTGCGCTCGACGGACAGCCGAAGGCGGCTGTCCCCACGTGTGCAACATCCAAATGCCTTGTCCCGCGCTGATTGTGCGTGATTTTCACAAGCCAGAAATGGATCCTGCCTTGGTTTCACATCGATTCAGATCAATACAAGAAGCGAAATGCCGTGTCTGGCGCGGAGTTTGCAAGAGACGATTGTCGGCTCTGCACCAAATTCGGTCATGGGGTTGTGGATGGGCTGCACTCGATTGAAAAAACAGATAGTTGCAGGCGCGTGTTTTCGATTGACTGAAAATTTAGAAGGAGTACAACAGGATTGTTCTTTGACAGCTTCTTAGGTTTTTCCGGTTGGTGCGGCGTCCGGGGCTCAAGCGGAGTCACTTTCCTGATCGCAAGATTGGGAAGGAGGGCGAGCAAGGGTCTATAGCAAAGCGCTGGTTGAGGAGAACAGAGAAGAAATGTTGAAGGCAAGATAGAGTTCCGAGGCGTAGGGTAGGTTTATCCGGTTGGCGGTGAGCCCGGAGCCCAAGCGAAGATCGCGCGGTGCAGCCCGCAAGGGAGGTACCGATAGCAGGTCGAGCAAGGGTCAAACGCGAGCTACTGGCCGAGACGAATGGACCTTACATTACCTCGGAACTCTTATTTTTGGAGCTGTCAGCTCTCAGCTGTTAGCTCTCAGCAAGTAGGAAACTCAGTTTTTTCCCCACCGAATTCTTCCCGCGAAGGTTCACAAGCTCCAAAATCTTAGTTCATGTGACTTACATGTGGTGGGGTCGCCTGATGCTACGGGCCCACCAGCACTTGCAGCGGCCCGGGGGTTTGCAGGCGCTCGTGGTAGATCAGATTCTTGGGGGGGACCTCACCCACTGCGTCCACGTGCACTACGTATCCGCCGTGGGGCAGCGTTTCGCCAAAAGGGAGTTCTTTTGCGAGGGTGCCCTTCTTCAGCGAGAAGCGCTGATAGCCGATCGCTGTTGCGCGTCCATTGGACGCCACCGCCAGGACGATGAACGTCAAATCAATATCATCCGGGGTCGTGTTTGAGATTTCGACGCTGCCGTCGATTCTGTTGCCGTTGACCCGGGCCGGAGCCTTCCAGTTGAGCGTGAACGCCGAACGCACGCGAATTACGAATTGCTTCCGCAGGACCTGTTGAGGTGCGCTGGCGTCCTTCACCGACACAATAAATTGAAATTCGCCGGAGCGCTCCGCTGCGCCGTGCAGGAAGCCGCAGTCCTCAAGCATCATCCCTGGGGGCAGAATGCCTTTTTCCAACCGCCAGTGCAGCACTGGTACGCCACCGCGGGCAGTGAGGCGGACATCGTAACGTTCTCCGGGATAGGTATCCCGCAGTTGCGAATCATTCTCGATGACCAGCGAGTTGTCCTGTTGGGGTTCAGTTGCGGTCTGCGATGAGGTCTGCGGTTCGTCCGCATCAACGGGCTCGACCTGGCAACCGAACATACCGAGGGCGCACGCGAGCGCCGCCGCGGGAGCGACAATTTGACAGAGGAATCGATTCCAACTCATGGCGCCCATCCCGGAAGGTCTACCACAGATTCGAATATCGCCGACCACAAAAGAACGATCCGGCGGCCAGAACTTGCCTGCCGTTATTTACTTGAATAGTCGCTCTCTTGCTCAAGCATAATACAGGGGCTCAGGACCGAGTTCTCACGGGGCTGAAGGTCATTGGCAGCGGACAAAGACAAGGCTGTAGTAGTGACCTTCTGAGGAAGGGTGATGTCGGCAACAATCTCGATGGAAAGATCGCGATTCGACCGGGCGGCGGGTGTGCTGTTCAGCTTGGGCGGCTGTGTATTCTCGGGTGCAATCATTGCTTTGGGGATTGAGACGCTGGCGTGTGCGCGGCGTGTCGGTCACTCCCTCGGCCCGCGGTACGAAGTCATACCGGCGCTTCCCTGGTTGCCTGCGATTCCCTGGGTGGCCTACCTGTTTGGCGTGATCTGGGTGGCCTGCGGACTGGGCATGCTGTCGAAGCGCACAGTGCGGATGGCCGCGATGACGCTGGGCGGGCTGCTGTTTCTGTGCGCACTGGTTCTCGACGTTCCGAAAAATGCCGTGGAGTTGGGCAGCATCTCATTGCGCACAACTGCGTTTGAGCCCCTCGCTCTGGCGAGTCTCGCCTGGCTGATATCGGGCCGGGGCGTGACCTCGAGTTGGCTGGAACGTGGAAGTCGCTACGTGCTCGGGCTGTCTCTGATCGTGTTTGGAGTGGACCACTTTCAGGCCCTCGGGTTCATCGCGACACTGTTGCCGGGTTGGATTCCGTGGCACGTGTTCTGGGTGGCATTCTTCGGAGTCGTATTCATCGCTGCCGGCTTCAGCATCGGCGTCGGTTTTCTGCAGCGATGGGCCGCTGGAGGGACGGGCCTGATGTTGGGGATTTGGGTGGTGACACTTCATTTGCCAAGAGTTTTTGGACTCTATGCCATTCCCGGGGCGCCAAGCGATCCCAACGAGTGGTCCAGCCTGTTCATTGCCACCGCTCTGTGGGGCGGTTTGTGGGCGCTGGCTGGTGGTGAGGGGCAGTAACCAGCTACCAAATCACAAGTAACAGTGATCCAGATCACGCACTGGTGTGTGGGAAATAACCCAATCCGGCAGGTTTGGCGCGGTCGGGAGGAACGAGCGCCGGCCGTGTCGTTCGTGCAAGGTATTTAGTTTGTTGCAGATAGGGCGAGCGCGTGTGGGACCGATTCGTCAGGAGGATTGGCTTGCGAAGTGCCATTACCTCCCCGTGGTGGAGGGAGGGTTACTTCATGCGAGCTCCTTATGGACTAAATATTCTTGATAACTGCCTCACCTGCCCGGTGCGGGGTGAACACCTTTTCTGCAATCTTTCGCTGCAGGCCGGACAACGGCTGAACGAGATCAAGTCGACCGCGGTTTATCCCAAGGGCGCCATGCTCTTTATTGAAGGGCAGCAACCGCGCGGCGTGTTTGTGCTGTGCGTGGGGAAGGCGAAACTGTCGACGTCTTCACGGGAAGGCAAAACGATTATCACGAAGATCTCGGATTCGGGAGACGTGCTGGGCCTGAATGCGGTAGTTTCCAACCGTCCGTATGAAGTGACGGCGGAGATGATGGAGCCGGGGCAGGCGAACTTTATTCCGCGCGATTCGCTGGTGCAATTCCTGAAGGAGTTTCCAGAGGTGGCGCTGCGGGTGGCGCAGCAGTTGAGCCGCAACTACTACACGGCTTATGAGGAGATTCGTACGCTAGGCCTGGCCGCTTCGCCGTCAGAGAAGTTCGCGAAGTTGCTGCTTTCGTGGTCGACCAACAGCGGGCAAGACGACGGTTCCTCGCAGGTCAAACTGACGCTTACCCACGAGGAAATCGCGGAGATGATCGGGACGACGCGGGAGACGGTCAGCCGCCTGTTCTCTGAGTTCAAGAAGAAGCAGTTGATGCAGTTGAAGGGGGCGACGCTGGTGATCCGCAGCCGGGTGGCGCTGGAGAAGATTGTGCAGTCGTAGGGCGCGCGGGCGGCTGGGGGCGAGGGCAGCGGGTATATCGTTTCCCCTAGCCCAACGGCGGGGAGAAGTCGGTTAGGGCGAGAAACGTGGAGTCAACCTTATCGACGAGCTTTCCGTTCACTTCGGATTTGTCGTGGACACTCTTCCACTCCGGGTCGTCCTGAAAAGATTTCCAGTTGGCAGCTGCAGCTTCGCGGCTGGGATGATGCAGGATGTAGATAAGCGTGTTGCTCTTCTCTGGCTCTTCGAGGGGCGTCCAGTAAGCGACGCTTTTTATTCCGTGGCGGTCAAAGAGTTTTATGGTGTGTTCGCGGAAGCGTGCCAGCAGGTCTCCCAATTTTCCTGATGCTGCATGGTAGACGCGGAGTTCGAAGACCCCGGTCGCGGCCAGCGCGGGATTGGGGTGGTCTTGCCGGGAAGCGGCCCAAAGGGATGCTGGAAGGAATGCCGCCGCGGGGATCGCCTGGAGCAAGGTTCGTCTTTTCACGGCAGGCATTCTAGCAGAAACACTCATTCCCGGGCTCGACCTATTTCAAAGATCTGGACCGCAACGAAACTCTGCGTTTGGCAACATGTGTAGCAAGACATTGCCCAGCGGGAGGCAGCTGTGTTTCATCACACGACAGGTTGACGCCGATGGTTGACGCCAACCGGCGATTGTACGTACTGAGGAATTGCCTGCAGACTGAAACTTGATAGGATCATTCCGTCCAAAATGGACTGGAGGACCTGTCAAATGATTACCCGCCGCAGCTTCCTCATTGCCAGCGGACTTACTGCGCTCGCCTCAACCCGCGTGTTCGGCGCGAACGACACGATTCGTATCGGAGTCATTGGAGCCGGTCAACGGATGCGAGGTCTGCTCGATGCTGCTGACAAGGTCGGTCCCCGTTACGAGATCGTCGCCGCGAGCGACGTGTATGCGCCGCACCGCGACGCCATCAGAGAGCGGTCCTTCGGTCTTGCCACCACGCATCTGGATTATCGCGAGGTGCTGGAGAAGGACATTGATGCGGTGATCATTGCGTCTCCGGACCACTGGCACGTGCGCATGGCCGTCGATGCCCTGGCGGCGGGCAAAGACGTCTATCTGGAGAAGCCGGTCACCCACACTGTGGAGGAAGGCGCGACGCTTACCCGCGCGGTTCGTTCCAGCAAGCAGATTTTGCAATGCGGCATGCAGCAGCGCAGCTGGAGTCATTTTCGCGATGCGGTCGATATGATTCAGGGCGGAAGTCTGGGGCGCGTCGTACAGGTCCGAACCTATTGGTGGCAGAACTATCACAGGACCCGGCCGCCGAAAGCCATCGATCAACAGGGGCTCGATTGGAAGCTCTGGCTTGGAACCGCGCCCGACCAGGCTTTCAGCGAGGAGAAGTTTTACCACTGGCGCTGGTTCTGGAATTTTGGCGGTGGCGCCATGACCGATTTGTTTACCCACTGGATCGATGTGGTGCACTGGGCGATGAAATCCGATCAGCCGCGCGAGGCTCAGATGCTGGCGGACAAATATATTTTCGATCAGTGGGATTGTCCGGACACGATCCAGGCGGCGTTCCGCTATCCGGGCTTTGATGTGGTGTACGAGGGGATGATGAATTCGTCCATCGACGATGGCGGCTTGGAGTTCCGCGGGACGGAAGCGACGTTGAAGATTAACCGCAGCGGGTTCAATGTCGATCGCGAACGGGTAGAGGAGGAGAAGAATCCCGCGCTCACCGCACGCAGCGTGCTCGATGGCACCATTTCGCACATGGAGAATTTCTTCGAGTGCGTCAAGTCGCGCAAGGAGCCGAATGCGCCGGTGGAAACCGGGGTTGGGGCTGCGCGCGCGGGACAGATCGGGAACCTGGCTTACCAGCATGGGGGGCAGTACGCGTGGCCGGCGAAGAGCTGATTTGTGTAGCCCCGGACGCATTCGTCCGGGTTGCGCACTGCGCAGTGATATGCGAAAGAGCCGTGAAATCTGTTGAAACGCTATCGCCGACTCACACACGCGGAGCTTCGCTCAGCGGGGCGGACGAAGGCGTCCGCCCCTACGTGGGATTATTTGGCTACCGTCAGGACGATTACGCGATCGACTTCGTCGGCTTTGGGGGCGGGGAGTTTCAGGACTATGCCGTCGGCGTTCTGCGTGAAGTCTGTTTTTGCACCGTCGATCAGAGATTGAGCGGCTGACACTTTTCCGGCGATGGGTGGGAGCGCCAGCAGCGGGGATCCCCAGTTCAGTACGTGTACGTAAATCTTGTTGTCTTTCTGCGTTGTGACTCCCCAGTCGCCGGGAGGGACGGGGCCACCGCGAGTGCCGTAAATCGAGTCTCCGTATTTTGAGAGCCACTCGCCGACCGCGTGCAGGCGGGTGGCGAACTGCGCATCAATTTCGCCGTTCGGGTATGGCCCGATGTTCAACAGCAGATTGGAATTGTTGCCGGCGGCGCGCACCAGTTTGCGCTCCAGGTCTGCGGGACTCTTGTAGTTGCTGTCGCCGATGTTGAATCCCCAGGCACCGTTGAGCGTGTCCGAACTTTCGAGCGGAATGTTGGTGCTTACGTACTTGGTGTTGAATCCGGCAGTGTTTTGGCCGGGGAGATCGCGCTCGAAGGTTTGAACATCTTCGCCCGGGCGCGGGGTCTGGTGATGGTTGGGGATGATGAGTGCAGCTGGTTGCAGTTGGTGAATGAGTGCGTAGGTCTTGGGGAGATGCCAGTCGGCATCGGGCTTGTCCCACATACCGTCAAACCAGATGCCACCGATGGGGCCGTAATTGGTGAGCAGCTCGCGGAGCTGGCCGTCCATGTAGTTGTCGAGGTAGGAGTTGAAATCGCCGTGGTCGGGGCGGCCGTTGTCCCAGTTGGTGGCGCCGCGCGGGTAGTAGTCGGGATTGTGCCAGTCGAGTTGCGAATAATAGAAGAAGAGCTTGATGCCCTGGCGATGGCACTCGTCGGCCAGCATTTTCAGCGGGTCCTTCTTATAGGGCGTCCGCTGCACAATATTCCAGTCGGAGACTTTCGAGTCGAACATCGCGAAGCCATCGTGATGGCGCGACGTGATGGTGATGTACTTCATGCCGGCGGCCTTGGCGAGGGCGACCCAGGTCTTGGCGTCGAACTTCTCGGGGTCGAAGAATGAAGGCAGGCGGTTGTATTCGTCGACCTTGAGATGACGCTCGTGGAAAACCCATTCGCCGTCGCCCAGAACGCTGTAGACGCCCCAGTGGATGAACATGCCGAATTTCATGTCCTGGAATTCGCGGCGGGCTTGCAGATTCTCGGGGGAAGGCTGGTAGTCGGTTTGCGCGAGGGCGGAGTGCGCTGCGAGCGTCGTAACTGCTACGAGGATAATTGCCAGAGCGATTCTTGCGAACGTGGACTGCCGGGCGTTTGGCATGGTTCGTTCTCCCCGCCTAGTCTACCTGACGGTACGCCGGGCCCGGGCATGCGGTGTTAGCTGCGGTTGGCATAGCCGGTGTGAGCAATCCGGCTCAGTATGCAGAGAACTACTGAGCTACGGTCAATGAATAAGGGAGTGGTCAGAGGATCACTTTTTGGAAATGCAATCCCTCTCGAACCCCGAATTATCCCCAGACATGCCTTAGGAGAGCACGGTGAAGAGCAATTTTCAGCGGATGACGAATTACACACTCGGTTTTGTGCAAGTGGCCGGTAGATCATTGGCTTGGGTAGTGATGCTGATGGCTGTGGCCCTCGCAACGAAGTCCGCGGAAGCGCAGACTTACAAGGTCATACACATGTTTACCGGCGGCGTGGATGGAGGTGGTTCGAGCACTCAGTTGGTTCGAATCGGTACGAAGCTGTATGGAACGACTGGGATTGGCGGTGCTTCTGGCGACGGCGTGGTTTTCACAGTGGCTCCGAATGGGCAGGAAACTGTTCTACACACTTTCTCCGGTCCGGACGGGAGTGGCCCTGCCGGTTTGGTGAGCGATGCGGCAGGAAATCTTTACGGTGTGACGCAAACCGGCGGGACGGCGGTGTGCACGGGCATCATTGAATACAACGGATGCGGGGTCATTTTTGAAATCACAGCGGCAGGCGGATTCTCTGTGTTGTACTCGTTTGCCGGCCCGGGTGGTGCGAATCCAGCAGGGAAGCTTTTCCGAGATACCAAAGGCAACCTCTACGGAGCCACCTATGGCGGCGGTGTGAGTCCGAGTTGCCCTGGCAACG
>JADGNQ010000194.1 GCA_017883385.1 Candidatus Sulfotelmatobacter sp. | reverse complement strand
ATACACCACAAGCGCATAGCGGCTGGCGAGTACCGGTCCCTCAGAGGTCTTGAACGATAGGAGTGCAGCACGCAGCCATTCCCACAGCGCCAGTCCAGCCGTCGCGCACAACCAGATTGCCAGCCATACGCCGAGCCATTGAACAGCGCCGATGGCGGTAACGATCTTATCGATTTGCTTCCAGTTGGCCCAGAACCAGAACAGTGTGAAGGCAAACCAGCTGAAAGTCAGGCCACGGCCAAAAGCAACATAGACCGGGTTGTTCGCTAGCGCCTTGTATCCCTTGCGGCCTTGCCAGCGAGTCAGCTCCAACTGCCAGAGCTTATTGATCGCAACTCCGCCACCCTGCAGCACACGCCAAGTCCAAAGAAGCTACGTAGGGACAGAAAACGCAAACAGATCAGGTGAGTGGACAGCTGTCATAAAGGCAATCGGACCTACGCCAGCACTGCACGTTACTGCTTTTCTCCGCGCAGCTGACATCGATGATGATGCACCGGTAGAGCCGGCACTAAAAGAATCACAGACAGTCGAGAGTTCGGGGTTTCCCTTCTCTAAGAATGCGATATTTCTGCCTGGAGCTGTGAAAGAGATACCACTCGAAAAAGCCAAGCCCGTGAATTTCAAACCTCATAAGATTCGCATCTATTTTGGAACCATAAACTACGTGGATATTTTCAGCCAGAGACATGTAACGCACTTCTGCATACGTCTGGGTGACCTGTGCGATGCTGGGAACGACGCAGAGTGACTCAGGATACGCCATGATCCCCTTATCCACTTTCGCTCCCCTACGGTTGCGTTCCGTGGCCCTTGAGCGTGATTTGTCCACGGAAGCATCGCTACGCCAGAAGCGCCGCGAGCGCCTAAGTGCGGTAAGTGATGAAGCCTTGTCCGACCTCGACGATTACACCTTCATGCTGATGGCGAAACGCAAGTGAGACCAGTCTGACCAGAGACCCCATCGACCATCCAGAGACAGAACTAGCCGCGGATGAACCGCGGCTGGGTCCCGTGTTCGTGGTCTCAGCGTGTCTATGGCTGATAGATCTGTACGTTGTTGAGGGTTGTCCCTCCCAGGCCGGTAAATCCGCCGAAACAGAACAGCTGTCCTCCACTGACCGCCGACGCCGGATCTGTCGTGGCCTGTGGCAGTGGGGCCAGTGTCGTCCAGCCGTTTTTGGAAGGCGTGAACGCCTCATTCACGGTGAACGAGCTTCCAGCCCGATTCGCGCCCCCGGCAGCATACAGCGCGGCACCGACCACTCCGCCGCAGGGGTTATTTCGCACCGTAGCGTCGGCCTTTAGCGAGGTCCAGGCATTTCCGCTCACACTGTAGGACTCTGTATCCCCCGTGTCGACGGATTGCCCCGCACCGGTCGAGATCACGATGTTGCCGGCGACGACTCCGCCAACCGTGCCCGATTGCGCCACCAGCATAGACGACTCAGAAGACCAAGTGTCGGTCGCCGGATTGTATGCCTCCAGCGTGCTCAGCCGATTGCCGTCGTAGCCCCCGATGACATAGACCACGTTGTTGGAGACCACCGCTACAATGTCCTGCCGCGCCGTCGGCATCGCGTGCTTCGACGACCAGGTCTTGGTCGCGGGGTTGTAAGCCAACACCGCGTTTGTCTGCGAGCCGCCGACGTTCGGCGTGCCGCCGAATTCATACACCTCTCCGTTCACCGCCGCGCATGCCTGGTTCGAAAGCGCGCCGGGCAATGCAGTCCCCGTAGTCCACTTATTGGTGGTTGGGTTATAGATCTGGACTGCGGTCTGCGCTGATCCGTTGTAGCCGCCCACGACATAGATTTGCCCGTTCAGCACCGCCGAGCACGCGGCCACCGCCGCCACCGGCATCGGAGCTCCCGTACCCCACGAATTGTGCACGATAAATTTCTTCGAACTGGTCAGCGTCGTCGCTCCGGTCGTTACCGTCACGAATCCGTCGGAAGCTCCCGCCGGCACCATCGCCTGCATGAATGTCGACCCGAACCGCGACCAGGCATTCACCGTCACGCCATTGAACTTGATCACGGACGAAGGGCCGAATCCCTGCCCCAGAATGCCGATCTGCGATCCCACTTTTCCAGAGGTTTCCTGCAGACGCAGAAACGCCGCATCACCAGTGCTCACGCTGAAGAACGTTCCAGTGCTATTCGCCCCGCCGCTGCTGGTCGTTCCATAGATCTTGCCGTTCGTATTCTGGATCAGCGTCGAGTAGGGTTGACCCCCGTCGACGTTGTTGCCCGGAAACAGGAAAGCCGAAAACACATGCGCGGCGGTTAGCTTGTAGATGCTGCCGCTATTCCCGTTCGCCCCGCCGTAGTTAGTCCCGTAGAAATTGCCGTCATTCACTTGCAGCATATTCACAACCGGAAAGCTGCCTGGGTTACAGGAGCCGTCGGTTGTGCTGTTGAAGGCGTGCAAATCCACCTCCACGCCTGCCGTTGTCACACTGTAGAGGTCCCCGCTGTTATTCGCGCCGGCTCCGCCGTCTGTGGCTCCATAGAACTTGCCGTCACTAGCCTGAATTACTCCGGTACAGGGAGAGTACCCGGTGGGGTCAGAGAAGAGGTAAACTTCCGAAAAGACGCCTGTCGTGCTGACCTTGTAGACGCACCCGCGATTGCCGTTCGAGCACAAGGTAAGCGTGCCGTACAGGTTGCCGTCACTTCCTTGCGTCAGGTTCGAGATGGGCTGCACGTCCGGCGAAGCGAACGTGTGAATCATGGTGAAGACTCCAGCCGGCGTCATTTTGTAAATGCCCGCCGCGACCACCCCGTAAAAATTCCCGTCGCTGGCCTGGATCGGTGGCAAATCGCTGCCACCGTTGGTGAAGTCGTGCAGGTCGGTGAACACACCCGCCGGGGTCAAGCGATAGATATTCCCCGGGCTCGAATTGGTCATTTCGCAGGTTCCATAAAAATTCCCGTCGGTACCCAGGGTCAGTCCCGAGATGCAGTCTGGGAACTGGGCCGGAAAATTGAAGAAAACCGATTCCACGCCCGCTGGCGAAATCTTGTAGACCGCGCCCGTGTTGTTGGCGCCCCGGCCGGATGCCGCCCCAACGCCATACATGAAGCCATCACGTCCCTGCACAATGTTCCCCGTGGGAAACGCGGCATCCGACGAACCGTTCAGAAAGCTGTAGAGCACAGTGGGAGTCTGAGCCTGCGACGGAACGACGCCGGCAAAGAAAGCCGCGAACAAAGTCAGAACGACGGCGATCACGCGTTGTGACGACGGCAAAATGTTTTTCATGGAAGCCTCAAGTGTAATGATCGTATGGATCAGATTTTGCCTCCAGCAGTGGCCTTTTCCCCCAGCCACTGCTGATCGGCGAGTAGAAATTTACGGCTGATAAATCTGCACGTTGTTGATCGGGTTCGCGGTCCATGTGGCCTCTCCCCCGATGCAATACAACTGTCCTTTGTAAACCGCGGAACCGGCAAAGAAACTGCCCTGCGGCATCGCGGCCAGCGTTGTCGTCCATTTATCCGCCGACAAGCCGAACGATTCGTTGACCGTCGCTGCGGCTCCCGCGTTGTTGATGTAGCCCCCTACGTCATACAACTGGCTGCCGATGACTCCGTCACACGGGCCCGTTCGCGGTGTAGGGTCGGCGGTGAGCGTGGACCATGTATTGGTGGTGGCGTTGTAGCCTTCCGTATCCCCAGTGATCGACCCTGGAGCATTGGCCCCGCCTGCAACCACAACCGTGGTGCCGATTAGACCCGCAGCAGGGATGTCCTTGGTCCCCAACATGGGAGCTTCTTCCTTCCACGTATTCATGGCCGGATCGTAGCTTTCCACGATGTCGACGAAACTCGACCCGTTGTAACCGCCCATGACGTAAATGATGTTTTTCTCCACCACCGCCCGCGCTCCATTCCTTCCCGTCGGCATGGCAGCTTTCGCGGACCACGTTTTTGCGACCGGGTCATACGCCCAGACCGCAGTGCTGTACACGCCCGAGTGGCTGCCCCCAATGACATACAAAATGTTATTGACCACGGCGGAAGCCGCGGTGTCGGTCGCGGTTGGTAGCGACACTCCAGTGCTCCAGCTGTTCGTCACCGGGTTGTAGATTTGCATATCTGCAACGGTCGTGGTGGTGACGCCGCCCACCACGTAAATCTTCCCATTCACCACACCAGTGGCCGCGTTATAAACGGCGGTCGGCATCGCCGCCCCGCTGCCCCAGGAGTTGTGCACCATGAATTTCCGCGAACTCGTCAGCGTTGTTGTGCCGGTCGTCACCGTCACATAACCATTCGAGGCTCCCGCCGGCACCGTTGCCAGCAGAAACGTGGAGCCAGTGCGCGTAACCGTAGTCGCCGCAACCCCGTTGAATTTCACCACCGACGATGCACTGAATCCCTGCCCCAGAATCCCGATCTTCGATCCCACTCTGCCCGCGGTGGTGATCAGGCTGATAAACGCCTTAGCCCCGATGTTCAGGCTGAAGTACACACCTCCATTCACCGTCCCGCCCTGCTGGGTGATGCCGTAGAGAGTCCCGTTCGTGTCCTGGGTCAACGTCCAATACGCAGCCGTGCCGTTGGCGCCGGTTAACTTCTCCACCACGGTGAGCGTGCCGGTCGGCGTTAGCTTGTAGATGTCAACGAAAGAGCCGCAGCTGAGGAATTCATTGCAGGCGTTGCTCGTGCTGTAGAAATTGCCATCCGTGGCCTGAATCAAGGGTGACGTCGGGAAGACCGCATAGTCCTTCGCCGGATCAAAGTCATGCAGGATGGTCACCACCCCGGCGGGCGTCATTCTAACGAACGTCCCCTGATCCACTCGCCCGTCCCCGACCGTGCCGCCGAACTGGGTGACACCGTAGAAGTTGCCATCTTTCCCCAGAATCACGCCGCTCATCGGGCTGGCCCCGTCAGGATTACCGGTGAAATGGTGGAGCAGCGTGAGCACGCCGGCAGGTGTGATCTTGAAGATGCCGCCCAGTCCGTCGCCGCCCACCTGCGTCCCATAGAAATCACCGTCGTTGCCCACCGTCAATCCGGAAGTCGGGTTGGAAAAATTGTTGGTGTTGTCGAATGAATAAATTGTCGTCAACACGCCCGCAGGCGTGATCTTGAACACCGAGCCAAAATTATTCACACCGCCTTTGCTCGTGGTTCCATAGAAATTCCCGTCCGTGTACTGGACCAGTCCGCTGGGTTCGGATCCGTCCGGCTGCCCGGTAAAGGTGTGCAGAATGGTGACGACTCCGGCGGGCGTCATCTTGAAGATGTATCCAGGCGCCGAGCAATTCGACAAACCGCTGCCGTAGAAGTTGCCATCAGTCCCCAGCGTCAACCCGCTCTGGCAATCGTTGCCGGATGCAAAGCTGTGAATGACGCTGACCGTGCCTGCAGGCGTAGTTTTCCAGATGGAGCCGTTGTTGGTGGCGCCGCCCTGGTAGGAGTCTCCGTAAAGATCACCGTCCCGCCCCTGCAGCAACGGCCCTCCCGGCCACTGCGGGCCTGGGCCGCCCGTCAGAAAATTGTCGAGAACCGTATACGTCTGCGCTTGGGCCGGGACTGTTAATCCGCCGAAGGTGAGGGTGATCACTACAGTTGCCAACATCACAAATACAGGCACGGACTTCACGCTTCCAAAACTCATCAAAACCTCCTCGAACGCTTTCGATCTGTCGCGGACTCTTTGCGAGGCTGTCCGCCGCCCCTATGAATGAGCAGCGGACGACTCCCTTGGGGAAATGACTCCCTACGGCTGATAAATCTGCACGTTGTTGTAGATGTGCCCCTGGAACAAGTTCCCGCTTTCTTGTGCCTTCGAAGCAATACAGCTGGTTTCGAGAAACGTCCGGGAACCCGCCGATCACAAGTGCCAACCCCAAGATGGCCTGAAGTCCAAAGCCTGCTACTGGCGGTGTAAAAGTAACCGTGGCGGTCGATCTTGTCCAAACACGCCGCCATACCATCTTGATAACGCAACAACTTGTTTGCAATCATGCACATAGAGACTTCGATCACGCGGCTTTTGAGCAAGGATGGGAGTGCTCCGCAAACTGACGTTGGCACCACCTGGACTCTTGGACTGGTTGTACCATTGCAGAACCATCCATAAACCAGTCACCTGATTCCCACGCGATCTCGCGGCAATCCGGTAGGCCGTGTTCCCAGAACTACCTGCACAACCGAGCCATCTTGCCACGAGTCAGAAATGAATCCGAGGTATCGTCAGGCGAGAAGTCGGTAGGAACGTTTGCGGAACCCTCGTTGGTCTTTCCCCATAGATCCGGAGCGACCTGTCCGCCTGAATCTCGCTACTTAGTAGCTTTCGCGAATCACTTCAGGAGGATTGGCACAGCGGTCAGGTTCCCCGCCTGACCCGATCTTATGACATCAAACCTATCTCTCGCTGATCAGATCGCCGCGACTGGTCACGCTCTCACGGCCAACGAACTCTCCAAAATCTTGGCTGTCTCGCACGTAACGATTTTCAAACAGGCGAAGGCAGGACGTATTCCATCCTTCCGCATAGGTACCTGCGTACGCTTCGACCCAAAGACAACCGCGGACTGGCTCAGAGGTCGCTAGAAGTTCGGTTCTGAGTGTAATGGGGATTTTGCAATAACTATGGTTCGTTCGCCAGCGTTTCGACTAGTCTGTGAACGCCATCCACTACTCTAGCAGCCTTATCGAAGTCGACTTTATCGAACGTGTCATGCGGGGTGTGATAGTAGGGATACCGAAATACTGCCGTGTCAGTAATCATGATCGCCCGATAGTTCTCTTGCCAGAAAGACCAGTGATCCGACCATCCCACGCCGGGCCATTCGGACGGAGCAGCAACGCCTTCGGATGGGAAGGGCGTGGATTCGCGAAATCTGCGAACCGATCGCCGCACCAAGTCTCTGGATTCAGGATTCCCAACAAATCCTATGAAGTTCCCGCGATTGGGATAGAAGAGGCTCAAGACGGGAGGATATTTCTGGCTACCTGCCGCATCCGAATAAAACCCAATCGTCTCAAGAGAAATCATGGCTGAGACTTGAACGTTCTCATGCCGAAGGTGACGGGCGTACACCCGGCTACCCATGTTCTCGCTCTGAAAGTACGGTGGCTCCTCATTGACGAAGAAAAGGAATCGCACTGTCTTCCGCAGATGGCTTCCCTTCATTAGCCGTGCGAGTTCTAGTGTGGCGGCAACCCCAGTGGCATTGTCGTTCGCACCAACTGTACCCGCGACACTGTCGTAGTGCGCCCCCACGACAACTGCTCCCTGTGCGGTTCCGCTTCCGACGAGAATCGCTTCAAGGTTGCTTACCTGTTGTCCTCCGACTTGATAAGGAAGGTCGCTAACGGCATACCCCGCTAGTTGGAGGTTTTCTCGAATGTAGGCCGTTGTCCTTTGCAATGACCCTGCTCGTTCCATGCTTCTGTCACCGACGGTCACGGATAGATAGTTCACGTCTGACGACAGGCGATCACGGATTCCCGACTGCTCGGCGGTCAAGGGGGAAAGTGGCCCGACGTAAGACCTGAGAGGCATTTGGGTCATTCGGAGGAGCCAAACAAGAACTGCGACCAGCACCAGAACTATCGTGGCGCATGTCACACGCAACTTCCAATTCGGACGGGATGCAAGGTCTACCGATTCAAACATGGGTCAATTTGGTCGATGGGTAAGACTACCACTACGCCGCGCCGCAACTCAGAATTGGGATTGTTGATGTAACCAGGCCATTACACGCTTTGAGCTGCAAAGTGGGATTTTGAGCGTAATGGCGATTTTTCGCCAATTG
>JADGNQ010000408.1 GCA_017883385.1 Candidatus Sulfotelmatobacter sp. | reverse complement strand
CCGCAGGCGATCATCAATGTGGGGCCGGGAATTTTCTCCGGCGCCCATCGCCATTGCGGCTTGCTTGAGGAACGCCGCAAGATGTTTCGTGATGGCGGGATCCGTGGCGTACGGTAGTCCGATCTCACGCAGACCGGCGGCGCGGGTGCGCTGAGGCATCTCGTCAGGGAAGGTCAGTGGCAGGAAGCCGCTGGTGATCAACTCGGCCACTTCGTCACGGCGCAACTCGCTGCTTACCATTTGGCCTACGACCGATCGTCCGCCACCCAGAATGTTGATGGGAACGCGCTCGGTGTGTTCCTCGCTCAGCAAGCGCTCTTTGGCCGCTGAACACATGATTCGCAATGCATGACGCTGACGCAGACTGAGTTTCGCGGTGAGCTTCTGTTCAACGCGGCGCGCCAGCGCGAGGTCGAGATTCTCACCTCCGAGCAGGAGGTGCTCGCCGATGGCAGTGCGTTCAAATTCGACGTTTCGGCCCTCGACGTAGGCCCGTACGAGGCTGAAGTCCGATGTGCCGCCTCCGATGTCGCAAATCAGCACGAGCTCGCCGTGTCGCAGGTGCTCTCCCAGAACGTTCTGATGCTCCGCCACCCACGCGTAAAAGGCAGCCAGCGGCTCTTCCAGCAGAGTCAGGTTTTGCAGTCCTGCCTCCCGCGCCGCTTCCACCGTTAGCTCTCGAGCTTCCTCGTCGAACGAAGCCGGCACGGTCAGTACGATTTCCTGATTCTCGAAGAGCTGTTGCGGATTGGTGGCTAACTCGGCCGTCATCGCGTGGTTCCAAGCGTTCCGCAGATGCATGAGGTAACGGGCAGACGCTTCGACGGGAGACACCATCGGTTCGGGCGGCTCCGCCTCGCGCGGCAGAATGTTGGCCGTTCGATCGATGGCACTCTGGCACAGCCATGACTTCGCCGAAGATACCTGCCGCCCCGGCACGAGGGCGCCTTGGTCGCGGGCCATCATGCCGACGATTGAGGACGGATGTTCTTCCCACGGCAGGCTCACTGTACCCGATGAGACTTCGTCTTCGGTTGGGAAATAGAGAAAGGAGGGCAAGAGTGGCACCGCGCGCACTTCACCCGGGCTGGTGAGCTGCGCAACCTCAAATACCCTTATTCCTGACGAACCGGCTTCGTTCGCGCTTTCGCAGGTGTCGACAAAAGCCACAGCGGAATTCGTCGTGCCCAGGTCGATGCCAATCAGGTAGCGGGAAGGGCCTTCCATCACGGTCTCAAAACAGACTGCTGCTGATTCTTCATTAGGCGCTCTTCTCGCGGATGTTCAGCTCAAGCCTCCAGCGGTTGGCACCGTCACGCGAGGTACACCAGAGTTCTAACGTACCGATTTCTGTGACGCGTGACTCCAAGCGCACAGGTAACACAGTTCCTTGCTGGCCCTCGAGCGTGAGCGTCACTTCAAGCGGGTTGAGTTCCTCGATCTCGCTGCCCCAGTTCTCCAGAAGATCGCCGACACGGTCCTGCTTTCGAATCGTGGAACTCAGGAAGCGAAACTCTGCGGGCTCCCCGAGGACCAACCCGAACTCCCGGTCGGGCACCACCGCCTCGGTGCCTTCCTCCATCCCAAAGGGCACCACGCAGAGCGCCTTCAGCGGGGCTTCCATTCCTGGGACGGCTGGCATCGCGCTTTCGATTCCGACGTAGTAGGTGCGCGAGGCGCCACTCCGGATGCGTACTCCCTGTCCGCGCCGGGCCCTTCCGTAATAGGCCGCCCCTCGCGCCACGGCGTGCTCGAGGTCAGGCGCTTCCAGAACATGGGCTGGACCAAGCGCTTCAAATCCCTCTTCGGTCAGCCAGCTATTGAGCACCTCGACCAGTCGTCTGCGCAGCCCTTCCGCCTTCATGACGCCGCCATTGAACAGAACATGCGTCGGGCATGCCAAACCGTTTCTCCCCCGCCGAATGTCGCCAGCCTCCGGACTGTTCTGTAGCTGACGAGACAGAAAGCGCGCCAGGTGCTTCGTGACTGCCGCATCGGCGGCATATGGCAAACCCAATTCCTGAAATCCGATCCGGCGCTGCCCGGCAGGCATTTGATCACTTCCTACCTTCGGGAAGAATCCTTCGACTAGTACGCGGTTCAGATCTTCGCGCAACAGCTCCGTCTTGATCGTGCCTCCAACCAGCTTGCGTCCTTTGCCCAACAAGGTGACATCTTGCTTTTGGCTCTTGGGATGTTCGAACAAGTGCTCTTTCGCAGAGCGGCATTGGTACCACAGACCCTGCAACTGATAGGTGTCGATGCGATGGCCTTCCGCTTCCAGCTTCTGTTGCAGTAATCGGGCGAGAGCGAGATCCATGTTGTCGCCGCCCAGCAGGATGTGGTCGCCGACTGCCACGCGCTTCAGCGCCAAGTCTCCATTTTCTTCCGAAACCGCGATCAGGCTGAAGTCCGTGGTTCCGCCCCCGACGTCGCAAACCAGAACCAAGTCCTCAATCTTGATGCGTTTGCGCCACCCATCGCCCTGGCTCTCGAGCCATGCGTAGAATGCGGCCTGCGGTTCTTCGAGGAGCGTCACGCGCTGCAGCCCTGCCTGCTCAGCCGCACGCCGGGTTAGTTCTCGCGCTTCTTCATCAAACGAAGCGGGCACGGTGAGCAGAACGTCTTGGTCGGCCAAGGCTTGGCCTTTTCCGTCCGCCGCATGATGCACGTCCCATACTGTCCGGAGGTACTGCAGATAATGCGAAGAAACTTCCACCGGAGAGAGCTTGCTGACCTCATCCGGAGCCTGCCACGGCAGAATCGGCGCCGCGCGGTTTGCGGCAGCGTAGGAAAGCCACGACTTGGCTGATGCGACCAGCCTTCCCGGACTTTCCGCCCCGCGCTTGCGCGCCAATTCTCCAATCACGAACTTCGGTTCCGCGTCCCAAGGCAAGCGGAAGCTATCCTTGGGAAAATCCAAGTC
>JADGNQ010000058.1 GCA_017883385.1 Candidatus Sulfotelmatobacter sp. | reverse complement strand
AGAACCTGCGCCCAGGAGCTCTGGCGCCTGCCAGAGTGTTTTCATGCCACCGACCGTCTCCCCGGCAAAGTCGTGGGAGCGGACGAAGAGCGGATTATTGTGCAGCGCCTGCGCACCCGGCGGCTCGTAGTAGGCATAGTTCAAACCGACGAGAGTATCTCTCAGGAACGAGGCGAGCTGACCGCGCGCCTCTTCAATTTGTGCGCGCGAAGCCGTAGGAGACTTGAGGACGCTCGGCAAATCGGTCCGCATCTGCACGTCGGTGTGATGATTGTTGTAGATTCCCGCAGCCCATTCCGTTCTCTCGCCGTTTGTAAAGATAGGCCGCGGCATCTCGAATTCTCGCGTCTGGCCAGCCAGGTGGATGAGGTATTCGGCGGGTTGTTTCCCATGCGCCTTTTCCGCCAACGCATCTCCAAGCGTCAGAAGCGTGTCGAGGGAGACCAGTCGCTGGTCGTCCAGTACGGCGCGAATCTTCCCAGCAAGTTCCCGGTGCATCTGCTTTCCCTCGGGAGAATTCTGCCGAGGTCCCGCCAGCAAATCGATGATTTCGTCCTGCGAAGGTCTAGCCTTGCCGGTGGAAAAGCGGAATATCTCTCCCAGCGATGCTCGTCCCGCGTCATATAATTGGGCAGCCGATCGAATCGTGGCGAAAGGCTTGACTACCTGCTGCCAAGAGTCATTCAGCTCCGATTTCGAAATCTGGCCCTGGCGGGCGAGAATCTGCCAGATTCCGACATTTGCCTGAAAGCTGCCGAAGGCGTTCCCACGCACAGATGTGGGCATGCCGTTCAGCCCTTGAGCTACGTCCAGAAACAGCACGATCGACTCGTCGCTTAACTCTGGAAACTCCGAAAAAATCCGATACTGATCACTAAAATCCTCGAATTTGCGGGCTAACAGGCGAACCGTGGCGGCCGCCAGGTGATGTTCCGGAGATCGTCTGCTATCAAGTTCACTGATTGCCATGTAAATCTGCAGAGGTCCGCTTTCGGTGGGAGCCCGAGACAGGGCGAACATCATTTGCAGAAGCTGATCCGGACCGGCCAGGCTGGCAGTCTCCTTCCCCGCCCTGCGTGCAAAACTAGCGTTATGCCCCCGGAGAAGAATGTCTTTCCAGACGTCGAGATTCCCTGGAACGAGCGGTTCACCGCTCCTTAACTGAAGTCGAGTGGCAAGAAGCAACAGCCCAGGCGCTGGTCTGAAGGAACCCCGGGTGGCGGGAGAGGAAGGATCTGGGGCGCGCAGCCCCGCGTAAAACAGCCGCAGTCGATGCGGCTCCGTAAAATAGGCCTGCTGACTTCCACTCACTCGTGAAAGCACGTCAAAATAAGCGACAAGCCAACCCTTGTCCTTGGCCATCAATCTCGAGACAAAAGCCGCGGGAGACGCGGGACTGGCTCCAACCAGGTCTTTCCATGCAGCTTCTGCACCCGCTCCTCCCGGCACATTGACTCGGCCCGCGCTGATGCAGAGCCCCCTCCCGTAAAAGTCGAGGACCGCGGCGTAAGGAAGAAGTTTTCCGATCCCAATCGTTTGCTGCAAAGATTTGCTGGTTTCGGGATCGAGCCGGGAGAGGGCCCAGTACAGGCGCGCCACCGCTGGGTCGTTCAGCATCGTGTCCAGCAAGTCTTTGCTGTTTTCCTTGTGGTTCTTCGTGCTCGCTTTGGTCCAGTCGCTTTCGGTGAAGAGCACCGGCACAGCATAAGAGGAGAACGGGTACTCGAAGGGCTTACCGCCCTGCAGCGTCTGCTCCAGTTCGGGGAGGGGGAATCCGGAATCGATTGCCAGGAAAGCCCTCTCAGGATCTTCCGTCTGCAAGGACGTCCCAGGATCACCACAATTCTCCCGGGTTCGATAACCGAGAATGTGCAGAAGCGGTCTGGCGTCGGCACAATTGGAAACACGAATCACCATGCCATTGTCCGCGGCCAAAGCCGCCAACTCCCTCGCCTGTACAACGTATCGCCTCAGCAGGACGAGGAACTCAGTTGGCCGGGCGGACCCTTCATAACCCTGGATGAACACATTCCGCCCCAGCAACGGCAGGACTTCTTCAGGCGCAATTTTTTGACTGATCCCTGCCATGCGTAAAAAAGATCGCTGTGGACCTGGGATCACGAACTGTGACGGAGTTGAGACCGTTCCGTCTTCCGGAGAAGAGATGACAGCCGAAGAGTGATTCAAGTCAGCGGCCGGAGGTTGTTCTCCGCTACCCGCGAACGAATCGCAGTTCAAGAGAGAAAACGCTAACAGGGCGGACAGGCATAGAGGGAATTTCACGGCTGGATTCCTCTCGGAGCTGGCGAGACCTCACTTCACCTGGAATCGCGGAAGGCAGGGGGTGTCTTCAAATCGCGAAACCGAAATGTCCCCAGATCTAGGCTTGGTGAAAACCGGGCCTTGCTCCAGATTCCAATGTCGGCAAAAATACCCCATATCGAGCGACTATCCAAGCTGTTTTTTTGGGTTTTTTCTGAAGGGGGGACCTTCACAGCGAAATCGTGCCTATCCTGCAACCGTCCGCCATTCCGATGAGTTCACGAAAACCCAGCATTCTGAATGGATTGTCGGCCCAACCGGAGGCCATCCAGCGACGGGCTTCGAGGTCAAGGGCAATCTGTTAACCGGACCTTCTGGCTCGGAATAATCTCCGGATTGCCAGCCTGATTCTGGTCCGCATGACCTTGATCTCGACGGGGGAAACTCAAAATACAAGCTTGCCCATCAACGCATCCGGGACGGAGATCCCGATTGGAATTGCGGTTTGGCCGGCATAAAAGTGGGCCAACTTGGGCAGCTTTGCGACGGTCGGCAATGCTGCGGGTGTGACCGGCGTGCCGAAGACACTCAAAGACTCAAGTTGGTCCAGGGCCCCGAGCCCTTGCAACGTGGTGTCGGTGATCCTGGTATACATGAACCGCAAGACACGCAGTCGTTTCATGGCGGCGATAGCGGTCGCAGAACGGTCGGTGATCGCGGTGCGAGAGAAGTCTGCAACCGTAATCTGTTCAGCCAGTGGGGATAAGACTGCTAAATCGCTGTCGCCAAATTTCGGTCCCAGGATCGAAGCGTTCAAAAGGAGATCGGCCGAGCCTCGTGACTCGTACTCCAAGATGTTCGGAAATCGCTTTTGCAGTTGGGCGAGCGCGGGTGCGGCTGTTGCCCTCCGTTTTGTGACCGCGACAGGGTCAATCTCCCCGAAGTTCACCTCGGCAACTAACGTCGGGGACGCGGAAGCAGCGGGAGCATCTTTGATGGCATCCGCGGGCAGTGTGTCTGAGGCGCCTGCGCCAATCCAAAGTTCGATCACTTTCACCTGATCCGATGACAGGGGTCGTTTGCCTTCCTTGGGCATGAAGTCGTCATGACCGGGAGGCAAGGCAATTCGGCGAAAGAGATCGCTGCCTTGAACGTTTGCGGCCCGGATGACTGGTCCATCCTTGCCGCCTCGCATCAATGATTTGTAACTGTCGAGCCGCAGGTTTGCCTGATGTTTGCTCGGACCGTGGCAGGTGAAGCAGCGTTCCGCGAAGATAGGTTCAACCCGCGCACCGTAAAAGGTATTCGCCCTGCTCGATGATACTGCCCGGCTGGCATTAGAGATTCCGAGCGAGTGCCGCAACCCAGCGGGCATGTACTCGGTGAGATGATCTTCGCCTTTAGATAACTGCCCGCCGCGGTATCCGGTCCAAGCCACCAGAACAACGCCGGTCGCCAGCGCGGTTGCATACAGAAGCCCCAGTCTTGGTTCGTTCGCACTGGCGCGCAGCATCCAGCACAGCCAGCAGACTGCCGCCAGCGAGATCCCACCCCACATGTGCTGTGTCAACAGCGGTCCGGAATATCCGCCGCTTAGCGCCAGACACCATCCGAGCATTGCGGCCACGGTTGCGCCAATCGTCGCGAGACCGAGCACAAAGCCAGCGGAGAGGCGCAGATGGGCAGAGCGAGAATTGAGTCCTGCCAATTCTAAAATCGGCACCAGCAGAATGAGGGCGATTGGAAAGTGCACCGCCAAAGGGTGAAAGCGCCCGATGAATTGCGCCCATTCCGCCCGCTCGTTTCCGTCAGGTGGGAAGACCAGCAAGAGGACTAATACGATCAAAATAGGTACGAGCGCGAGGACGCCTAGGCGCAACGGCCCGGAGACGCGGCGCCCCCACACTGTCATGAACGCAAATACCTTCGGAAGCTGGCTGGGAAGAGATTCGGGAAGCGTCTCATGCCAAAACCTCAGTCACGATCCGCGCCGGTTTCACACTGGTCAACTTCTGTTCCAGGCCCTGAAAGGAATAGTTGAGCTTGTGGTGGTCGAAGCCGAGCAAGTAAAGCATGGTCGCATGCAGATCGCGGATCTCGACTGGATCCTTCACGATCTCGTATCCCATCTCGTCAGTTTGGCCGTGGGTTATTCCAGGCTTCACGCCGCCCCCAGACAGCCAAATCGTGAAAGCGCCCGGGTTGTGGTCCCGACCGACATACTTCATTTCCTGACCATTGCGATTCTCCCGCATCGGCGTCCGGCCAAATTCGCCACCCCAGACCACGAGTGTGTCTTCGAGCATGCCCCGCTCTTTCAGATCAGCTAACAGCGCCGCAGTGGGTTGATCCACTTCACGGCAGCGGTCAGCGAAACCGAGGTTTAGCGCCTCCTTTGCGTCTGCTCCGTGAGAATCCCATCCCCAGTGGTAGAGCTGAATGAATCGCACACCCCGTTCCGCCAGGCGCCGTGCCACCAGGCAGTTGTTGGCAAAACTGGCCTCGCCCGGCTTCGATCCGTACATCGCGTGGACAGAATCGGGCTCTTTGCGAATGTCCATGGCGTCCGTGGCATCCATTTGCATGCGGAACGCCATTTCGTACTGAGCGATGCGTGTCACAGTCTCAGGATTCCCGAACGCTGCATAAGTTTGTTGATTGATCTGATCAATCGCGTCTAACATGCTGCGCCGCAAGGAGCGGCTTACTTCCGGCGGGTTGTCCAGATACAGCACCGGTTCGCCATGCGAGCGGCATTGCACGCCCTGGTAAACACTCGGCAGGAAGCCGGAACTCCACAGTTGCTTGCCGCCATCCGGCGACTTGCCCCCCGAAAGCAATACGATGAATCCGGGCAGATTCTGATTCTCCGTGCCCAGGCCATAAAGCACCCACGAGCCGATCGAAGCATAGCCGAGGCGCGCATTCCCGGTCTGGACCAGAAGTTGCGCCGGAGCGTGGTTGAACTGGTCAGTATGCATGGACTTGATGAAGCAAATGGCATCAACATGCTTTTCCAGGTAAGGCAGGCGGTCGGAGATCCATTGGCCACTTTGTCCAACCTGGTGGAACGGGTATTGCGATGCCAAGAGTTTGGGCACACCGCTGATGAATGCGAAACGCTTGCCGGCGAGGAAGGACGCGGGACAATCCTGGCCGTCGAGCCGCTTCAAATCAGGTTTGTACTCGAAAAGTTCCAATTGGCTTGGCGCTCCGGCCATGTGGAGATAGATGACCCGTCGTACTTTGGCGGCAAACTGAGGCGGCAATGCGGCGAGCGGACTGGAGGCATCACGAGTGAAGTCGAGACTTGAAGTCTCAGAGTGGCCAGCGTCCTTCGTGGCGCCGGCATATTTCGCCATCGACGTCCCCACGAACAGCGTCCCCAACCCGCCGCCTATCGTGCGCAGAAAGTGACGGCGGGTTTGCGCTTGCACCAATGCCATCCGCAGCTCGGAATCTGACGTCATCATCACCTGGTTAAAACAGCATCAAGATTGAACAAAACGCTGGCCACCGCCGTCAACGCCGCCAGTTCCCTGCCAGATGCTTTCGTTGCACTCGGGGTTCTCCTTGCGTTCCCGGGTGCATCTGGCGCAGAAAAAGCCTCTTCAAACAGCGCGCGCAACGTCACTAACTCAGCATCGGTTGGATCACGCGACAAGACTAAGCGTGCTCCGTATCTAAGACGCTCGTCAAGAGCATCGGTCTGCTTCATCATGCGCTGGGCAAGCGCCACGGAAGCTTCCTGATAAACCGGATCGTTCAGGGTTACGAGCGCCTGCAGTGGTGTGTTTGTCGGTAAACGCCGAGCCAGACTCACATCGTGATCCGAAGCATCGAAGGTAAGAAAACTGGGATAGCCGCTGGTGCGTTTGATGTATGTGTAAATCGCCCGCCGGTATCGGTTCGGACCCGTCGCGTCCACCCATTTGCTGTCGTTGTAAACGGAGTTCCACACACCCTTGGGCTGCGGCGGCATTACCGGAGGCCCACCCATGATGTCGGTCAATAGCCCACTGGCCATCAGGGCCTGATCTCGGACCATCTCCGCTGTGAGCCTTTGTTGCGGGCCCCGCGCCAGCAAACGGTTGCGTGGATCTCTCGCCGTGAGTGCCGGGGTTGTTCTGGCACTCTGACGATAGGTGGCGCTGATCACCAGTTCGCGTAACAGCGCCTTCATGTCCCAGTGGAGGTCGTTCTGAAAATGCAGCGCCAGCCAATCGAGCAATTCGGGATGACTGGGCTCCTCACCCACACTGCCAAAATTTTCCAGCGTCTCCACGATTCCCGTGCCGAAGAGCTGCTCC
Source organism: Candidatus Sulfotelmatobacter sp. (assembly GCA_017883385.1). Taxonomy (GTDB): domain Bacteria; phylum Acidobacteriota; class Terriglobia; order Terriglobales; family Acidobacteriaceae; genus Sulfotelmatobacter. The sequence goes on along the minus strand of JADGNQ010000058.1, from coordinate 27,351 downwards.
CAATAGCGGTTCACCGCTGTTCGTGCAGTCAAAGGCTGCTCCGGCATAAAGAACCATCTTGCAAGCGTCAGGCGATTGCGGGGCGCGCCAGCAGGGAGTTTTGGAAACAATCCGGGGACATCCGGCGTGAGGGCGGGACCTACCTTGGTGAGAAAGTTTCCGCGCTCGAATTCCAGGGTTTCTCGCTTTTCATAGTCCGACTCCTCCACCATCACGGGAGTCTCGACATTGGGAATCTTCGCCACTTTGCGAGTCAAGTCCGTAAGCCGTTTAAGGCTGGCGCCGAAGTTATCGTTGTCAATCAGCGCTGACCAGCAAGAATCCGCGCTGGCGGCGATGACCGCACGCTTCACGAGGGCCGGCTTGTCAGAGACGTTTTCCGTCTGCGTAAGGTGCACCTTAAGGTGGCTGCCTCGGGGTAACTGCAGCGGTGAAGCGGTAACTCCTATCGTCCAACGAGTGCGGAACAAATTGGGATTTGCCGCAAAGCCGCCTGTGCCGGGGTCTGCCTCGGACTCATGCCTTGCCTTGTCTGCCCGTCGTGCCACGGCAGCTTCCAGGTTGTCTTCAGAATCCGAAACGAAATAGCGGAAAGGGATCTTAGTTTGCCAGCCATTCGGCTGTACCACCCACGCATCGATCTGGTCGACAATAAAGCCGTCTTCCGGAGTATGGCGGGCAGTTTCGTCCTTCACGGGCAAGACCTCGATGCGCAATGCCGTCATAACAGGCGCATCTGCTGTCGCCGTCAGTTCGTACACCGACTTTCCCGGAGTATTGGCCGCGGATCGCATCTCTCCATCACGAACCTGGAACGCTACTGGCTTAACCGACGCTTTGGAACGAGCCGACTCCCGGGTTTCGGCAATCGCTTTGAGAAGCTCCTTCCTTATGCCCTCTTTCTTTTTCGCAGATATTTTCTCGTCCTTTACACTTGCGAGGTCCCGCTCCAATTCCCCCGCCTCCCACTGCAGGGCGAGTGCTTCACTGGCTGACGCGGCAGTAATAGGAAACGGGATCCAGTGTGCACGTTCCTCCAACTGCCGGCCCAACTCCACCACCGAATGCGTCAGGTTCGCGATCTCCTGCTGAGGCTGCGAGGCTTCTGGATACCGGTTTTTGTCCTTTGGGACACGCAGGACCGGGAAGTCTTCGGGAAGGTCGGCGTCGCGGGAGGTATTGAAGAAGGCGAGAGACTTGTAGTACTCGGCGTGGCGAATGGGATCATAAGGGTGCGAATGGCATTGCACGCAATTCATCGTGAGGCCATTCAGCACCGACCATGTGGTCGCCGACCGGTCCATTACGGCCACTAAGCGGAACTCTTCATCGTCGGTTCCGCCCTCATCGTTGTCGGGCGTCTGGCGGTGAAAGGAAGTTGCGATCTGATCCTCAAAAGTGGCGTCGGGAAGCAAATCTCCTGCCAGTTGCGTGATTACAAACTTGTCGTAGGGTAGATTGCGATTGAATGCATCAATGACCCAATCGCGGTAGGGCCAAACACCAGGCCTGTCCCGATCGGCTTCATACCCCTTGCTGTCCGCGTACCGCGCCAGATCCAGCCACAATGCCGCCCAGCGCTCGCCATAGCGCGGCGAGGCGAGAAGGCGATCGACTTGTTTCTCATACGCGTTCGGCGACGAATCGGCCAGAAATGCTGCTCGTTCCTCGCGGGTAGGCGATAGTCCCGTGAGATCCAACGAAACCCGACGCAACAGGGCGGACTTATCGGCCTCAGGCGACGGTTCGAGCGCCTCTTTCTCAAGCCGAGCAAGAATGAATCGGTCCAGTGCTTGACGGGCCCAGCCCGATCGCTTCACCGTTGGCAAGAGCTGCGGCTTAGGCGCCACGAAGGCCCAATGATCCTCCCACTTGGCGCCTTCTTTAATCCACTCGCGCAGCAACGCGATCTGCTGCGGAGGAAGAGGTGGCCCGTGGTAGGGCATGCGCGTTTCAGGATCTGTCGAAGTTACTCGCGCGATCAGTTCCGAGGCATCGGGTTTGCCCGGCACGATCGTCCGATGTCCGGATTTTCCAACGCCGAGTGCTTCCTCGCGGAAAATGAAGGAGACGCCATTCTTCTGCCGCACTCCACCGTGACACGGGACGCAGTTCTGATTCAAGATGGGCCGGATATCACGGCTGAAACTCACCTGCTGACCGAATCTCCTATTCCATATCCAACCAAGCCCTCGACATGCCACCAGCGCCCCACAAAGCAATGCGACTACAGTCAGCGCCACGATCAAACGTACGCGATCGAAGGTGGGGTGGTTGGCCATGACCACCATTATGAGTAGCACAAACGCTCGCGTAAGAGTAAAGAGACGTACCTCAGAGCGACAAAACGGTGCCATGTCGTTCCGAGCGCGGTCGCATTGCGTCCTGAGATTATGAAGGTCCTTATACAAAAGCCAGCGTGCTTTTGGGTAAAGAGACGGTCACGTCGCCGCCGATGGTGTGCCTGGCGTGGAAGTTTCTGAGTTTGAAAATGACCGTCGGAGTAACCTTCTGCCCTTTGGAGATGAGCAAGGCCCCTTCGAGCGTGCGGACCTCCTGAAGGATCGTCATGCCGGGCAAGAGATCTTCGATCCGGCACTTCTTCGTTTCACCTTCTTCGGCATTCGGATCCAGTGTCACCAAGGCCTGAAAGAACTGCGGACTGAAATTCGTATTTTGCCGGGCCAGTACGTGTGCCGCCTCGCTTCGCGAAGCCCCCTTGTGGATCGCCTGTTCATAGGCCAGTACCAGCCGCAGGATTTCCGCTCCCAATCGCATGTCTGCTCCCTCGGAGCCGTCGCCCTTGGGAACTGGCTGGCTCTGGTGCTCGATCATCCACGCGATGGGTTCCAGGCGGGGAATCTTCGATAGCAGCCCAGAAGCCACACTGGGATGCGCGTCGTATTGGGCCTGCTCATTCGGAGAGAGCTTCTCCCCGTTGTAGACGGCATCAATTGTTTCCGGAGCCAGCGTCACGCAACCCAGTTGCGACAACATGGCGGCAACCTCATATTGCCACGGGTTTCCCAGATTCATCGCCGTGACGATGTGGTGGATGTAGCGGCGGGCACGCTCGGCGCGGCTGAAGGCTGCGGGATTCACCAGGCTGAGCACTTCGGTCAGCACTTGCAGGCTGCCGCTCAAGGTCTGTTCCAGAAGCTGCTTTTCAGCCGTGACCAACTGGTACTGAACCAGCGCTGCTGTGATGGTCTTGGCCATCACTTCCTTACTGCAGGGTTTGTTGAGGAAGCGGAAAATGCTGCCCTCATTGATGGCGTTAATGGCGGTTTCCGTGTCGGCGTTGCCGGTTAGCATTACGCGGATCGTATCGGGCGATGAAGCCCGAATTCGGCTCAAAAGCTGGATGCCATCCATGCCGGGCATGCGCATGTCGGAAATCACGACCGCGTAGGGCCCTTTCTCAGACGCCAGGGCCAGGGCTTGTTGCCCGCCCTCGGCGGTCTCCATCAGAAACTCACGACTCAAACTGCGGCGATAGCCGTTAAGGACGTTGGCATCGTCGTCCACCAGAAGAATCCTCTCAGCCATTGCGTTCCCCTTCTTATTCCTGCCTCATGCCGGCAGAGTTCGTTCCAACTTTCGCCACGGGCGGTTGCGCCCAACTGGATCGGTCCCCCTGACGATGGATGAGAGGGCGTGCTCGAGGTCAACCGACCAGTTGGCAGAGTGGCGGGCGTCCAATCAATCCATCGGCGCCTGCCAGTCTTTGCTTTAGGCGCTCGACGAACGCCCTTCTGCTAGCTGTGCCGGTGAAGTTCTACCTTGTTCTTCATGAATGCTGCGCCAGCGACCTTCTCTCTCACGCAGCCCCAGACGTTCGAGATAACTCAGGTCCATTTCAATGTCGTGGTTCAGGGGAGATGCATCGGTTGCGCTCGCAATGGCATCAGCCGCGTGGACCGCCGTTAGCGAGGAAAACTGGGTCTCGACTGACTCGGAAGGATGATGGTGGAAAGCGACGGCGTGGACCAGAGCCAAGGGAAGGCCCCAGATGCTCATTAGGTACGCACCCACTTCCGCGTGCGTGCAACCCAGGCGTTCCCGTTCGAGTTCCTTGCCCGCATCGGGGTCGAGCTCAAAAATTTCATGGTACTCGCGAGGCATTTCCGCGAGAAGGACCACCTTGCCGACATCGTGCAGCAACCCTGCGGTGAAGCTCTCCTCCACCATCGCCTTCGCGCAACCCTCGCAGGCGGCAATGCGCTGGGCAAGGGACGATACTGCGACGCTATGGTCCCACAGCGCGGGCAAGCTGGCGCGGACTTGGGTGTTGCCGTCACACTGTGAAAAGACATGCACCGACAACACCAGGGTGCGCACGGTCTCGGTACCGATCAGAGAGAGGGCCTGCAACAGGCTTGATACCCGTCCGCTGGCGCCGACAAACGCGGAGTTCGCCAGTTGCAGAATCTTCGCCGCCATCCCGACATCCTTCGAAATGATCCGGGCGATTTGCTCCAGGGAGGGACTCTCTAAACGGAGCGCGGCAGTGATTTCGTCGTAGAGTGTGGGCAGGCTTGGAATCGACCGCAATCGCGAGATTACCGTCTTCAGAGATTGATTGGAGAGCAGATCGCGCATGGCGAGGGCCTGACTCAGCCGCGCCGCTAACTCCTGAGGGTCGCAAGGCTTGGACAGGAACTGGTGCGCCGGCGCGATGGAGCGGTACACTGCTTCCCGGCTCGACTGCCCCGACAGGATCATGCGCACAACATCCGGATAACGTTGCTTGATCTGCTCCAGCAGTTGGGCACCATCCATCAAAGGCATGCGCATATCCGAAACCACTGCGTCATACGGTTGTTTTTCCAGAGCCTGCAGTGCGGCTTCGGCGCTATCGACGAAATGCATGTCCCACACCTCACGCATGCCATGCAAGGCTCGCCGGAGGCCATCGAGGACCATGGATTCGTCGTCGACAAACAGCAGGCGTTTCGGCATCAATGCTCCTTCGAAGAGTCAGCCAGCCGTATGGGCAAGGTGATGAAGAAAGTAGTTCCCTGTCCGATCTGCGACTCAAACCAGATTTTGCCCCCATGTTTCTTGACAACCACGGTATAGGCCAAGGCCAAGCCTTGGCCCGTTCCCTTGCCGACCTCCTTGGTCGTGAAAAATGGGTCAAAGACTCTGCTCTGAATGGCTTCGGGGATTCCGTTGCCCGTGTCCTTCACTGAGATTTCCACAAACTCGCCCCGCGTCCGCGTGCCCACTGTAATCCGTCCTTTTTCACCATCTTTTATTTTCTCTTTGATGGAATGAGCGGCATTGACAATCAGGTTGAGGGCGACCTGATTGATATCCCCGGGATAGCACACAACGGGAGGCAGGGTTTCATCGAACTCGATAACAATCTCGGACACGTATTTCCACTCGTTGCGGGCCACGGTGATGGTGGACTCGATGGCCTTGTTGAGGTTGGTTGCAGTTTTTTCGGCCGAGTCGGGGTGGGAAAATTCCTTCATGGCCCGGACGATCTTGGCCACTCGACAAGCTCCGTCCAGGCTCTGGTCGATGGCGCGAGGCGCCTCGGACGCGATGAAATCGAGATCGCAGCTCTGTTCCGCCTCCTGCAGGGCCGCGGCCACGCCCGGCGGCAATGTTTCAGCGTTATTTCGGATGGCGTCGCGATACCGTTCCAGCAACTCGTGACTCGACTTCCAGGAATCGCGCAGGAATGTGAGGTTGTCGGTTACGAACTGCGTCGGCGTATTGATTTCGTGGGCAATGCCTGCGGCCAGCTGGCCAATGCCTTCGAGCTTTTGTGCCTGGCGAAGCTGGCTCTCCAGCGCCCGGCGCTCGGTAAGGTTTCGCACAAACGCAAAGCTATATTCCTGCCCGTCAAACTCGATGTAGTTCGCGGTCACTTCCACGGGGAAACGCCGCCCCGGTTTGGTTTGGTGGTGAGTTTCAAAGGTCATCGCGCCCTGCGTTTTGATCTCCTTCCAGAACGCCGTCCACGCCTCCTTGGGGCAAAGCGGATCTATATCCGGAATCGACAGAGAAAAGAGTTCCTCGCGCGAACGTTCCAACGAGCGGCAGGCCGCTTCGTTGGCGTAAACGACACGGCCCCGCGGGTCCATCCAAAATACAGCGTCCGAAGCGCTTTCCAGCGAAGACTTTGTCAGCCGAAGTTCCTTTTCCGCCCGCCTGCGCTCGGTAATGTTCACGAAAGTCACAACCGCGCCGACTAGTTTCCCGCCCCGGTGTATCGGATGCGACCAGTATTCGGCAGAAAAGCTGGTGCCGTCGCGGCGCCAGAGAACTTCGTTATCGATGTGGGTGCCCTGTCCGCGGCGAAAAGCTTCGTAGATGTGGCACTTCTCCACGGCGTAAGGCGTTCCATCCGGCAGTGAATGGTGGATGAGGGCGTGCATGTCCCTACCAAGCAAGTCCGCAGACTCCTGATAACCGACTAGTTGGAGGCAAGAGGGATTGCAGAACGTGCATTTGCCTTGCGTGTCGATTCCGTAGACTGCCTCCGGGATTGAATCCAGCAACTCTCGAACCTTCTGATCCGCCTCCTTGCGTTCGGTAACGTCCTCGTAAGTGCCGATGACGCCGGTCACCTTGCCATCCCGGTCCCGCAGCGGCAATTTGTTAGTCTGGAGCCACAGCACGCTTCCGTCCGGTCTGGTCTGATGTTCGTGAAAGTTGAGCTTGGCCGATTCCTGCTCCATCACCAATTGGTCATCGGCGCGATAAAGTTCAGCCACGCCGGTCCAGGCGAGGTCAACATCACTTTTGCCGACAATCGCGGACGGAGCGTCTAAACGAGCATCGGTCGCAAATGCCCGATTGCAGCCCAGATAAATGCTGTTCCGATCTTTCCAGAAGACCCGTTGCGGAATGGCGTCCAGAATGGACTGAAGCATCTGGCGTGATTCATACAGTTCCTTCTCTGCCCGCCTGCGCTCCGTGATGTCTTCCTTGACCGCGAGAAAATGAGTGATGATCCCTTTGCGGTCGGTGATCGGCGTAACGGTTGCGGCATCCCAGTAGATCTCGCCATTCTTCTTCTTGTTACAGAACTCGCCGTGCCACACGCGCCCGTGCGTGATGGTGGACCACAGGTTCCGGTAAAGTTCGGGTGAGGCACGCCCAGCGTTCAGGATGCGCGGATTCTTGCCCACGACCTCCTCCCGGCTATAACCCGTGCACTCTGTGAATTTGCGATTCACGTAGCTGATGTTGCCTTGCGGGTCCGTAATGACCACGGAAACGGGACTCTGCTCGACCGCCAGGGACAGTTGCTGGAGTTCGTCCGCGTCCTGCTTTCGCTCGGTGATGTCCCGGAAAGTCCAAATCCGCCCGTAGTAGACGCCGTTCTTGTCGACCACCGGAGCGGAATAGCGATCCAGGAACGTTCCATTCTTCAACTCGAGTTCGTCACGACTGGTCTCGTCCGGATGCTTGTAGAGGTGGTTGACTTTGGTCATGAAGGATTCCGGATCCTTGATGATTGAGGCGACGTACTTGAGCATCTTCCCGTCGTCTGTGTCGGCTATTGAGTCGGCAGGGATATTGAAGAGTTCTCCCAGGCGCTGGTTCTGCATCAGCCGTTTGCCGCACCGGTCCACCACGAGGATGCCATCGATCGTGGAGTTGGCTTGTGCTTCCAGAAATGCGGTCTGGGAATGGAGTTCAGTTTCAGCCTGTTTGCGCCGCGTGATATCGCAGAGAAAGCCATCGGCGTAGAGCACTCCGTTCTCTTCGTGAGTACCCGACGCGCGGTCGTGGACCCAGATCCAGGCTCCATCTTTCCTCCGGATGCGGTATTCCTCGTCGAACGCACCCTGCTTCTCAAAAAGAGCAGCATAGGACCGATTCACCCGGCCAAAGTCTTCCGCATGAATCTGACTGAGCCAGAGATGAGTGCCGCCCGCGTAGATTTCTTTCGTGGTGTAGCCGAGCACCGACTCGGCTTTAGGGCTGATGTAGATCGTCCGACCATGCCGGTCGGAGGTCCAAGCCACATCCGGAGCGCTCGCCAGGATTCTGCGAAACTTCTCTTCGCTCCGGCGAAGCACGTCTTTGGCCTCCTGTATTTCGGTGTTGTCCTTCACCGTAAGCACATGGAAGGTCCCGCCCGATGGCCTCTGCAGGGGACGTACCGACTGATCCGTGGGAAAGCGACTCCCATCTTTTCGCCAAAGAAATTCGCCCAGGATGCGCGCCGGCTGATTTGCTACTACTGCCTTATGGAAGGGACACTCCTCCGCCGGGTACCTGGTTCCATCGGGCCGGCTGTGATGCAGCAATTCGTGGATACTCTTTCCAACGATCTCTCCCCTCCGGTAGCCAGTCATCTTCAGCAAAGCGTCGTTGCAGAACGTCGCATGCCCTTCGGCGTCCACACCGCAGACGCCCTCGACCACAGCATCCACGATCAACTGCAGCTCAGTCTTCGACTCACTCTCGGAACGCTTCACGATTTGGCCCAGTGGCATGAGTATTCCCGCGCTTATGTACATCGGCAGGGCCAAGCGATCAGTTGAGCAAGGAGGAAGCAGTTATAAACACTAAAGGTCACTAAAACCAACGACAGATTGTGATCTGAGGCCATTTCTCGTTTGGCCATGAAAACCCTCCAACAACGCAAGCCCCCCAGTGTTCCCAGAATCACGTTGGGTGTGGATTTGAACTCGGGTATGCTGGCTCAAATGCAACCTACCGCCGCAAGGCCGGTCATTGAGTTTCGTGGTGTTTCCTACGGAGTGGGCGACGTGCAGGTTCTTTCCGGGATCAATCTGCAAGTGCACCCTGGCGAGACTCTTGTGCTGTTGGGTCGCAGCGGCTCAGGCAAAACCACAACGTTGAAGCTGGTCAACCGCCTGTTATCGCCCACCGCGGGAGAAGTGCTGGTGAGGGGCGTGCCAAATGCCTCGGGTGATGTCATTCGGCTGCGCCGTGGTATCGGCTATGTCATCCAGGATGTTGGCCTGTTTCCGCATTTCACAGTGGAGCGAAACGTGGGGCTGGTCCCCAGGATCGAAGGGTGGCCCGAGCAAAAGGTTTGCGCTCGCGTGGAGGAGCTATTGCGGTTAGTGGGGTTATCTCCAGAGCTGGCGTTGCGCTTCCCGCATCAGCTCTCGGGCGGACAGCGGCAGCGGGTCGGAGTGGCTCGGGCGTTGGCGGCAGATCCCGAGATACTCCTCATGGACGAGCCGTTTGGGGCGCTTGATCCATTGACGCGTGACGAACTGCAACGTGAGTTTCTTTCTCTACAGCAGAGACTTCACAAGACGGTGGTCTTTGTGACGCATGATCTGCGCGAGGCGTTGCGCCTCGGATCGCGGGTTGCATTGATGGAGGCGGGGCGACTGGTCACGGTGCTTGGGCCGCAGGAATTTGTGCGGTCGACGGATCCGTGGGCGTCGGCATATGTCAGGGCTTTCGGCGACGGACTAGAGTCGGTAGCGAATCGAGGCGCACTATGAACGTCTTTCGATTCATTTTGCACAATCATGAGCAAGTGCTGGAACTCACGCTGGAACATCTCTGGCTGGTGGGAGTTTCTACGGTGTTCGCGGCGCTGATTGGGATACCGTTGGGGATCGTGATCGCGCGGAGGCCCGGGTTGAACAAGCCGGTGCTGGGGAGCGCCAACGTGATCCAGACGATCCCGAGTCTTGCGCTGTTCGGGTTTCTACTGCCAGTGCCCTGGCTGGGCGAGCGTGCGGATCGGTTGGCGATTCTGGCGCTGACGCTATATGCCCTGCTGCCCATTATTCGGAATACTTACACCGGAATCCGCGGCGTCGATCCCGCAGTAGTAGAGGCTGGGCGAGGCATGGGACTCACGGAATCGCAGCTTTTATTTCAAGTGCAGCTCCCGCTGGCGGCAAGCGTAATCCTTTCAGGCGTACGGGTAGCCGTTGTTATTTCGGTTGGGCTGGCCACGATAGCTGCAGCAATCGGTGCGGGAGGGCTCGGGGAGTTTATTTTTCGGGGACTGGCTATGGTCGACGACAGCGTGATTCTGGCCGGGGCAATTCCGGCGGCGATCCTGGCGCTGGCGGCGGACTTCGGCTTGGGATGGCTGGAGCGGCGGTTGCGTGCACGATGAGGGCTCTTCGATCGAGTGCTTGTGTATTGCTCCTGTTGGCGGCGGCCCTGCTGCTGCCGTCTTGCTCGCCGTCGCACACCGATCGCATTGTCATCGGGTCGAAGAATTTCACTGAATCCTTCCTTTTGGGTGAGTTGATGGCGCAGCAGATCGAGGCGCACACTCATCTGAAAGTGGAACGACGTTTCTATCTGGCGGGAACATACATCTGTCAGCAGGCGATACTGGCTGGGCGGATCGACCTTTATCCGGAGTACACTGGCACGGCGCTGACTGCCATTCTTAAGCAAAAAGCGGACGGTGATAAGACGGAGGTTTATGCACGCGTAAAAGGGGAATACGAACATCGCTTCGGGCTGACGCTAGGTCCGGCGCTCGGGTTCAACGACACCTTTGCGATGGAGATACGCGGCGAGGACGCTCGCCGTTTGAATGTCCGGACGTTGTCGCAGGCGACGGCGCTGGCCCCGCAATGGCGCGCCGGGTTCGGCTACGAGTTTATGGAGAGGCCTGACGGATATCGTGGCCTGGCTGCAACATACAGCCTGCGGTTCGCCGAAGCACCGCGCGTGATGGATCTAGGCCTGCTCGCACGGGCGCTGAAAGATCATCAGATCGACATTGCCGCCGGCAATACGACTGACGGCCTGATTCCTGCGCTGGACTTGTTCGTTCTGGAAGATGACAGGCACTATTTTCCTCCGTATGAGGCGGTGCCGGTGATACGGATGCAAACTTTACAGCAACACCCGGAGGTCGCGGGAGTGCTCGCGGCGCTTGCGGAAACGATTTCCGACGAACAAATGCGGCGACTGAACTATGCAGTCGACGGCGAGCACCGCGACGCGAAAGATGTGGTGCGCGAGTTTCTGAAGAAGCAGGGACTCATCCAGTGAACGCCTGCTGGAGTGGTTTAGAGCAGTAGGGATCCCTCCAGCGCCAGCACGGCGTTGCCTTTGAGGACGACGCGGTCTCCAGCCATTTCGCACCAGAGGTCTCCACCGCGTTCCGACACCTGGCGCGCATGGAGATGGGTTTTGTCGAGGCGGTGGATCCAGTATGGGGTAAGGGCGCAGTGGACCGAGCCAGTTACCGGATCTTCCCGGACACCATAACTCGGGGCAAAGTATCGCGACACGAAATCGGATTCGTCACCGGGTGCGGTGAGTCCTACCGCAAAGGGATGAAGGTTCTCCATTCGCGCGAAGTCGGGGCAGATGTTGCGGATTGCGTTCTCGGTTTCATACACGGTAATGTAGGTATCATTCGCTTCCAGGACTGCGGATGGTATTGGGCCAGGGCCGAGAGCGCCGAGTAGTTCAGGCGGAGTGCTGGTGCAGATCTTCGGGAACATAGCGGGAAAGTCCATCGAGAGGAACTCGCCGTCTTTGCGAACGGTCAGCATTCCGCTGAAGCGGGTGTCAAATCGTACCACCTCGCCCCTGGGTTGCAGGATGTTGAGCACAACGTACGCGGCCGCGAGGGTCGCATGGCCACACAGCCTGATCTCGCACTGTGGAGTAAACCAGCGGAGTTCGAAAAGGTCGGTCTGAGGTACGAAAAAGGCGGTCGCAGAAAGATTGTTTTCGGCTGCGACTTTGCGCAGCATCTGGTCATCTAACCACCCATTGAGTGGGCAGACCGCTGCGGGATTGCCTGCGAACGGCCGCTTGGTGAACGCGTCAACCCGAAACAGGGGAATGCGCACGCCTCATTTTACTTGGCCTTCGCAACATCATGAAGCGCCAGATGTGGGTGCTGGCGTTCAGCGGGCCGGCATGCGTCTGACCCCGTCTTGACCGCTCTTTTCGCCGCTTCGTCCAAGCAGTAAACGGGAGGCCCGAATGCTCGCTGCTCAAGGGGACACTGCGACCCGCAACGAACTGGTGAAGCGAATTTCCGCCGCCCGCTGGCGAAGTGACGCCCTCTTCGGCCTGGTCCGACCCGATTCGATTTACGAACGGCCGATTGCGGAGCGCCACCGCATCATCTTTTATCTGGGGCACCTTGAGGCGTTTGACTGGAACCTGCTGCACGAAAACATTTTCGGGCTGAAGAGCTTTCACCCTGAACTTGATCGGCTGTTTGCCTTTGGCATTGATCCGGTCGGTGGCGGATTACCATCCGATCAGCCGTCTGATTGGCCCTCTCTGGAAGTTGTGCGCGACTATGCGAGCCGAATCCGCGGCGCACTGGACGCGAAGCTGGGAGATGGAGTTCTGGATTCGCGCAACCACGCCCGCGACGGTTTTGCCCTCGACACCTTACTCAATGTTGCCGCTGAACACCGGTTGATGCACGTCGAGACTCTGGCCTACATGTTGCACCGGTTGCCGCCGGACCGAAAGGTGCGGCAAGTAGATCCGCCGAGTCTTGCCGCTCCGCCGGTGATCCATCGGGTGGTTCAGATTCCTGCGGGCACAGCGATACTGGGTCTTTCACGCGGTCGCCAGAACTTCGGCTGGGACAACGAGTATGAAGCGCACAACGTGCAGGTGCCGGCATTTGACGTTGACCAGTACATGGTGACGAACCGGCAGTACCTGGATTTCATGGCTGCCGGAGGCTACGAGAGGCGCGGTTTCTGGAGCGACGATGACTGGAACTGGAAGACTGCTCGCGGTGTGTCGCATCCCGTGTTCTGGGAGAAAACAAGTGGCGGGTGGCTCTATCGCACCATGTTTGAAGAGATCCCGTTACCTCCGGACTGGCCCGTGTATGTGAGTCATGCTGAGGCTGTGGCGTATGCTTGTTGGGCAGGAAAGTCTCTTCCAACCGAAGAGGAGTGGCATCGCGCCGCCTATGGCGCGATGGACGGAAACGAAAGACCCTACCCCTGGGGAGCAGAAGAACCCAATTCAAATCTCGGCAACTTTGATTTTGGTCGGTGGCATCCTATGCCGGTGAACGCTTTTCCGCTGGGCCGCAGCGCTTTCGGCGCAGACGGCATGTTGGGTAACGGGTGGGAGTGGACCTCCACGGTTTTCGCTCCGTTTCCCGGGTTCGAGCCATTTCCGTTCTATCGCGGATACTCGGCTGATTTCTTCGATGGCAAACACTTCGTGATGAAGGGTGGCTCCGCGCGCACCGCTGCGTGCATGCTGCGGTCCACGTATCGGAACTGGTTCCAAGCACATTATCAATATGTTTATGCGGGTTTCCGCTGCGTGAGCCGCTGACAAAAGGAGCTGGGGCAATGCTCGTCCATGCGATTCCAACCAATACGACATACGAATTTGCGGCTGACGTTCGCGCCGGACTCACCCGGCCGGGACAGAAGGAACTTCCATCCAAGTACTTCTATGACGACGTGGGCTCGGCACTTTTTGAAGTGATCAGCCACCTCCCTGAGTACGGGCTCACTCGGGCCGACGAGCGACTACTGCGACGCTATTCAAATGAGATCGTGGACCGTGTTGTCGGGCCGGTCGCGGTAGCGGAATTGGGCAGCGGCAGTGGTAAGAAGACTCGCTGGCTGCTCGAGGCGCTCTGTCGCCGCCAGCGGACACTTTACTATCCGGTCGAAATATCCCCCTCCGCACTTGCGATGTGCGAGCGGGAGTTGGGGAACATCGATTCCATTAGTATTGTGGGTTTTGAGCGCGAATATCTCCAAGGGTTGCTGGAAGTAGCAGCGTACCGCCAGAGCGGCCAGCGGCTGTTCGTGCTGTTTCTCGGCAGCACGATTGGAAACTTCGATCGCCCGGCAGGTGTGAAGTTCCTGTGCGAGGTACGGCGGATTCTCGAGCCCGGCGATTCCCTTCTTCTTGGGACGGACCTGGAAAAGCCCAGCGCTCAACTTCTGCCGGCCTACGACGACGAGCTTGGTGTAACCGCTGCTTTCAACCTGAACCTGCTGGCCCGCATCAATCGCGAACTCGACGCCGACTTTGACCTGAACCAGTTTGCCCACGTCGCCCAGATCAATCATCATGCTCGGAGCGTTGAGATGCATCTGCGGTCAATGCGCAAGCAGATCGTGAGCATTCCAGCGGCAGAAATCGTGGTCGAGTTCCAGGAAGGAGAAACGATCTGGACGGAAAGCAGCCACAAGTACTCGGCCGAAGAGATTGTCGTGACTGCAGCCTGTGCCGGATTTCGTTGCGAGACTCAGTGGATTGATGAGCAGTGGCCTTTTGCCGAAAACCTGCTCATCGTGGAGTGAGTTCGTGTACCGCAAGATACCGTCCCGCGAATTGGACAGCAGTCCGGTCTCGCTTCTTAAGATGCTCCAGACTTGCGCCATGCGCGCAGGTTGATGGCGCTCATGACCATGCAGAATACGTTGGCAGGAATGAAACCTAGTTGGTCTGTTTTGAAGCCGATGATGCATACTACTGCACTATTAATGCCCGCCAACGCCCAGCCTTCCCAGCACCGCCGCCCCACAAGGATCGTGGACGTGATGGTCAATACGCAAGACACATAATCGAGCCGAAACACGAATGGAGACCTCCAAGAACATTGTGAGCGAAAGACGCGGCGCTTGACTGTGATTGTGCCCTTTCGTTACATGACCGACGTTACTTGACCGAATAACAAGACTCTTTTTGCCGGAGGAACCGATGCCCAAGGAATGCACCCACCTCAACCAGATCAAGATCAAGGAGACGAACAAGCATGTGTGCGAGGACTGCGTCAAAACTGGCGACTCCTGGGTCCACCTGCGCCTGTGCCTGAGTTGCGGACATGTAGGCTGTTGCGATTCGTCCAAGAACAAGCATGCCACCAAACATTTCCACAAAACGCAGCACCCTCTGATCCGCTCCAATGAGCCGGGGGAGTCCTGGGTCTGGTGTTATGTGGATGAAATTGAGGCCGGTGAACTTGGGGCTTGAATGCGGCATTCATCCCGCACGATAATGGCGCGACCGAATGCAGATTTCTGTATCGAATCAGCTTATTCCGGTTTCGGGTTTCCGGAATGGCCCGTCTCATTCTTCAGTCTGAGAGCGATCATGGCGAAGCCAATCTTGCTGACCGTCGACGACGATCCCGATGTCTTGCGGGCGATCGAGCGCGATTTGCGATCGCAGTATGGCGCAGAATATCGCGTTCTCAGCAGCGACTCCCCGGAAGGGGGTCTGGATCTACTCAAGGGGCTGAAGGTTCGCAACGACGGGGTGGCACTGCTGCTGGTAGATCAGCGCATGCCGCGCATGGATGGAGTTGGGTTTCTGCAGGAAGCGCGGCAAATATATCCTGACGCGAAGCGGGCGTTGCTGACGGCTTATGCCGACACGAACGCGGCGATCAGTGCCATTAATCAGGCGAACCTCGACTATTTTTTCATGAAGCCGTGGGACCCGCCCACGGAGCATCTGTACCCTCAACTCGACGACTTGCTCGATGACTGGCAAGCTTCGTACCGTCCCCAGTTTCAGGGAATCCGGGTACTGGGTACGCGCTGGTCTCCGCGATCGTACGAGCTGCGGGATTTCCTGGCCCGCAGCCACGTTCCCTATCAGTGGATCGACGTTGAAGGATCGGCCAACGATCCGGAGACCAAGCGACTGCTCGAGGCCCTGGGGCAGGATGCGAGTGAGTTGCCGATCGTCTTGTTTTCGGATGGGACGAAACTGCTGAACAGTGCTCCGACCGAAGTGGCGCAGAAAGTGGGGTTGCGAACCCGCGCCGAAACCAGTTTTTACGACCTGGCAATTGTGGGTGGAGGGCCGGCTGGTCTGGCGGCCGCGGTCTATGGCGCTTCGGAGGGCCTGCACACAGTGATGCTGGAGCGGGAGGCACCGGGTGGTCAGGCGGGAATGAGTTCGCGGATTGAGAACTATCTTGGATTTCCTGCCGGGCTCAGCGGGGGCGATCTTGCGCGTCGCGCAGTGGTGCAGGCGCGGCGTTTCGGAGTAGAGATTCTGGCACCCCAGGAAGCGGTCGGCGTCCGCACGGAGGGGCCTTACCGGATCATCAAATTGGCCGACGGCAGCGAGATCTCGTGCCACGCGTTGATGATCGCGACCGGAGTGCAGTGGCGGCGACTGGAAGCACCCGGAGTTGGTCAGTTGCAGGGCGCGGGAGTCTACTACGGCGGCGGCGCCACCGAGGCTCTATCGTGCAAGGGCGAGGTTGTCTACGTCGTTGGCGGCGCGAATTCTGCTGGTCAGGCCGCGATGAATTTTGCCAGGTACGCGGAGCGGGTCGTCATCCTCGTGCGCGGGGAGTCACTCTCCAGCACCATGTCGCAATATCTGATTGATCAGATCAAAGAGACGCCCAACATTCAGCTATGGACCCATGCCAACGTCGCCGAGGTGCACGGCGACACGCACCTGGAGGAGATTTCAGTCCTGTGTTCCGATACCAACAAAGTGGAGCGCGTGCCGGCAAGCGCGATGTTCATCTTCATTGGGGCGCTGCCGCGAACCGATTGGCTGGCGGGCACAGTCGAGCGAGACGAGCGCGGATTCATTCTGACCGGTTCCGATCTGATGCAGGGGGGACAGCGTCCCAAAGGCTGGGTGCCGGATAGGGATCCGTTTCTGCTGGAGACGAATGTGCCGGGTATATTTGCGGTGGGCGACGTGCGACACGGCTCGGTCAAACGAGTGGCCTCCGGGGTTGGCGAAGGGTCGGTCGCGGTGCAGTTCATCCATCAATATTTGAGCAAGGTATAAATGGTCGACAAGTCTGAACTGCTGCGCAGCACCATATTCGCGGATTTACCTGACGATCAGATCGCCTGGTTCATCGGCCAATCGCGTGAGCTACGGCTCAAGGCCGGTGACGTCTACGCGCGTCAGGGCGACCCGGCTGATGCGATGTTCGTGATTCTTGAGGGGCAACTTCAGGGGCGGGGCGAGCTTGGGGGCGAGACCATCATCTTTGACCTAAAGCCGGGCGACGTCACCGGATTACTGCCGTTTTCGAGGATGAAGCAGTTTACCGTGAGCGGGCGAGCCGAGACGAACAGCCGCGCTCTCCGATTTCCAGCTTCGCTGTTTCCGGAACTCGTGCAGAAGATGCCGGAACTCACCAAGCGTTTGGTGGGCCTGATGTCGGACCGGATCCGTGAAACCACTCGGATGGAACAGCAGCGCGACCGGCTTGCTGCCTTAGGCAAGCTCTCAGCGGGCCTGGCCCATGAGCTCAACAATCCGGCTTCGGCGGCGAAACGCGCTACCAGCCAACTGCGCGACATTCTGAAGCGGGTGCGCGATGCGAGTCACGAACTCGGAAGGCGCGACCTCACTGCGGCACAAAAAACAGAAATTGAGAAGCTTGAGGCTGCGCTGACTCAAGTGGATGGGCCTCCGCTAGACGCTCTCGCGGCCAGCGCATTGGAGGATGAACTCGATTCCTTGCTTCGGAGCCACGGGCAAAGCGATCTGTGGCAACTCGCGGCCGACCTGGCACGCAGGAATTTCAAGCCGGAAGCGCTGGAGCGACTATTCGCCACGCTCGATGCCGATACTGCCCGCGCAGCACTGGTGAGGATCTCCGCTTCGGTAGAGATCGCCGGGTTGTTGAATGAAATTGAGAGCAGCACCTCGCGAATCTCCGATTTGGTGTGTGCGATCAAGGAGTACACGTTCATGGACCAGTCCCCGGTGCAGAACGTGGATATCGTCAAGTCCCTGGAGACCACGCTCACGATCTTGAATCACAAGCTCAAACGCGGTGTGGCCGTTCGCCGGGATTATCAGAAAATTCCTCTTCTCGTGAATTCTTTCGGGAGCGAACTCAACCAGATCTGGACTAACATCATCGACAACGCCATTGATGCGATGGGTGGAAAAGGCGAACTACAAGTCCGCATCTATCGTGAGGATGATTGCGTGGTGGTGGAGATCGGCGACAACGGTCCTGGAATTTCTCCTGAAGTGCAGCCCCATATCTTCGAACCGTTCTTCACCACCAAGGGAGTCGGCGAGGGCACCGGACTTGGCCTCGATACGGTGCAACGCATCGTGAAGAAGCATCGTGGCAATATTCAGGTGCGTTCCAAACCTGGAGACACGCGCTTTCAGGTGTGGCTGCCATTGGCGCAAGATGCAAAGTAGTACGAAGATCGTGGTACGCGTTTCCTTGCGTCAAATCTGAGGTTATGACCACTCCCCAGCAATACGATGCCATTGTCATTGGTTCCGGGCAGGCCGGGAACCCCCTGTCGATGGCGCTCGCGGGTTCGGGCATGCGCACCGCTCTCATCGAACGGACACATGTCGGTGGGACCTGCATTAACGAGGGATGTACTCCGACGAAAACTATGGTAGCCAGCGGTCGAGTCGCATACCTGGCGCGCCGCGCCGCCGACTATGGCGTGCATACCGGCCCAATCAGCGTTGACCTGGCAAAGGTTCGGCAACGCAAGCGCAGTATTGTGGACACATTCCGGAATGGAAGCCAGTCACGCCTGGAAAAAACTCCAAACCTCGACTTGATCTTCGGCGATGCGAGCTTCAGCGGTCCCAAAACAGTAGCCGTTCGCTCGAAAGATGATGACCAGCGCACAATTTCGGCTAAGTACATTTTCATCAATGCGGGCACGCGTGCGTCGCGGCCCAAGCTGGATGGTTTGGATAGCGTTCCCTTTCTCGACAATATCTCAATCATGGAACTCGATGCCCTTCCGGACCACTTGTTGATCCTGGGCGGGGGCTATATTGGCCTGGAGTTCGGACAGCTCTTTCGGCGGTTCGGCAGTCGAGTGACCATTGTTCAATCCGTGAGCCAATTGCTTAGGCGCGAGGATCCTGATATTGCGGAGGCGATCACTAAGATCCTGCAGGAGGACGGGGTCGAAGTTGTCTTGAACGCGAGAGCAACTCGGGTGAGCCAGTTGGATGGGAGCATCCAGTTAGTAATCGCATCGCAGGACGGGTCCAAGATTCTGGTTGGTTCTCATCTGCTCGTGGCGACGGGACGAGTACCAAATTCGGATTCCCTCAATCTCGCTGCGGCCGACATTCAAACCAACGAGCACGACTTCATCAAGGTTAACGGCCGCCTGGAAACAACGGCTGAAGGTATCTATGCCTTGGGCGACATTAAGGGCGGCCCTGCATTCACGCATGTTTCATATGACGACTTTCGGATCGTTCGCGCCAACCTGCTTGAGAAAAAGGCCGCCTCAACCAAGGATCGCCAAGTGCCGTATACGGTCTTCATCGATCCACAGTTAGGCAGGATTGGGCTGACCGAGGTGGAAGCTCGCGCGCAGGGCCGCAAGATTCGCGTGGCGAAACTGCCGATGACGTCTGTCGCCCGTGCTCTTGAGGTGGACGAGACCCGAGGATTCATGAAGGCTATCGTGGACGCGGAGAGTGGCCTGATCCTCGGCGCTGCGATCCTCGGCATTGAAGGTGGAGAAGTCATGTCTGCACTTCAGATCGCTATGATGGGAAAATTGCCATACACGGCGTTAAGGGATGGCACTTTCGCCCACCCCACTCTGGCCGAGTCGCTGAACAACTTGTTCGCGGCGATGGATAGCATTCACTAGGTCGGACTCGGCCCGACGCGAGTCGCTGCGCTGACTCTAAGAGGAGATCTCTTTGCCAGCCCGGTCCGCTTGCTCTCGAGCTTTCTGATAGGCGTCGCGCGGATCGCGACCGGTCACTTCCTTGTACCACGCGGGATGGAACGTCCAGGCCCAGCGCTCGCTGACTGCGCCCCGCGTCATCGATTGAAAGGTACCGGGCCTCCGATCGTACTCAGATAGATGTGGATGAAGATCCCGCCGAGCATGATGAGAGCTGAAATATCGTGCAGTACGTAGCTGATCGCCACGGCCGTTCTGCCAAAAGTGCGGGCGCCAGCCCACAGGACAATACCGCTAATGAGGTAGACGACGCAGCCACCGACGATCTCCCAGAACTGCACCTTTTGCCCAGCATACTGTTTCTTCAGCAACTGGTACACACAGCGCGGACGCTGCAGCCACAGATCGAAGGCGATCTTTGCGGGAAGCAAAAGTGGAGTTCCGGCGCATCTTTTTGTCCCAACTGCGCCGAGGAAGATAACGAGAAACTTCCTGTCTACACGGCGAACGAGTTCTCCCAAATTCGCGTGTAATGTTGCGACTCCTGCAAGACGTATATCAAGACCTTAGACCTGAGCAAGAGTGGCCTGGCCGACCCCCTGGTGGACGAAATCGCTTCCGCTCCCCTCGACGTCTGGGCCCACGAGCACGCTTACCGCAAGGTACACCCAAACCTGCTGGGTCTTTGAAAGCTAAGCCGCGGCCAAATAGACGTATCGCAGAATGAAGAGGGCGGTGAGAATCCAGATGAGTGCGTTTACTTCGCGGAACTTTCCGGAAGCAACTTTCACGACCGTGTAGGAAATCAGACCAAGGCTGAGGCCGGTCGCGATGCTGAAGGTAAGAGGCGTGGCTAACATGGTGATGAATGCCGGGACGGCCTCGCTGAAGTCCTGCCAAGCGATTTGCGCAATCGACTGCGTCATCAGAACGCCCACCAATATCAGCGCGGAAGCCGTCGCATAGGCCGGAATTGCAGTCGCCAGCGGCGAGCAGAATGTAGCGAGCAGAAAAAGTGCAGCGACGGCAACATTGCTCAGACCAGTACGAGCGCCAGCGGCAACCCCAGCGGCGCTCTCGATGTAACTTGTCACCGTGGACGTTCCCGTCAGGGCTCCGAAGACAGTTCCCACTCCGTCCGCAACCAGGATCCGGCCTACCCGTGGAATCTTGCCGCCCTTGACGAAGCCCCCTTGCTCGCACACTCCAACCAGAGTGCCGACGTTGTCGAAGAGGTCCACAAACAGAAAAGCAAAAAGAATCTCGAGTAGGCCCAAGTGGCTGGCGCCGCGAAAATCCAGCTGTAGAAGCGTGGAGGATGGGTGTGGCATCGAGAAAACTGCGGTTGGCCAGTGCGTGATACCGCGAAGAATTCCGAGCAGCGCGGTGCCAAAGATACCGATCAGGATCGCGCCGTGAAGTTTTCGCGACATCAGAATCAGCGTCAGCACGAGGCCGAAACAGGCAGTCTGCACCTCCTTGTCGGAGAAACTGCCCAGCCCCACATACGTGGCCGGATTCGCTACTACAATCTTTGCGTTGCGCAGTCCCACAAACGCGATAAACATACCAATTCCAGCCGCAGTCGAATGCTTTAGACAGTCGGGGATGCCATTGACAATCTGCTCCCGAACGCGCGTCACCGTGAGTATCAGGAAAAGGACGCCGGAACAAAACACGACCGCAAGAGCGGTGCGCCAGGGAACATGCATGGCGATGCAAACGGAATACGTGAAATAGGCGTTGAGCGACATACCCGGCGCCAATGCGATGGGATAGTTCGCGTAAAGTCCCATCACCAGCGTGGCCACCGCCGCCGAGACGCAGGTGGCAAAGACCACGCCCTCTGCCGGCATTCCTGCCTGCGCAAGAATCTGGGGATTCACTACGATGATGTAGGCCATCGTGACAAAGGTAGTGAGGCCGCCCAGCATCTCCTGTTTCACGGAGGTCTGGTTCTCGGTGAGCTTGAAATAACGATCGATCAATCGTCCTCCATAAGACTGAGATTGGCGGGTGCTCCAGCGACTCAATACTCGATCTTGTTGGGCCTATTCTCCCATGCACGAAACGCCGCTAACGCCTCTTCACGCATCATCTGAATCATGGGAATCTTGCGCTGCGAATGCGGTTGGGCGATCTCCCGATAAATCAGGGAATCGTCAAACCCGATCTTGGACGCATCCGCATCGGCGTTGGCAAAGTAGACGCGGGAGAGGCGGGCCCAGTAGATTGCGCCCAGACACATCGGGCAGGGCTCACAGGAGGTGTAGATCTCACAACCTTCCAGATCAAAACCGCCAAGTCTTTTGCAGGCCTCACGAATAGCGAGTACTTCAGCGTGCGCGGTAGGATCATTCGTCAGTGTGACCTGGTTGGCGGCCTCCGCAACAATGGCGCCGTCCTTCACCACGACCGCACCGAAGGGTCCGCCGCGTCCTGAGTGAACGTTGTCAATCGACAACTGAATGGCGCGCGCCATGAAAGGATTGTCCATGTGTTGGTTCTATCGATGCGTAATTGTCAAAGGGTTGCCGGCGTCGGCACACGCAAACGCGCAAATCGGTCGACATGGACTTTTTCGCAGCCCGCTTTTGAGAAGCGAGTATAAGCCGCAACTCAGAATTTCGTAAAATGTCGGTGAATTCGGTAGTGAATTCCGAAGGTTGGTCGTCCTGACTACGGAGCGTGAGGAACGGTCGATTCCCGCTCCGCCCAGTGCTCCACGAGATCTCGTACCACCTTGTCTCCGACGATCTGGGCTGCCTCCAGAGCAGGCATATACGCCGAGTAGTTGCCGGAAACCATCTCTTGCAGGCTCTCCGCCACCGGCACGCCCGGGGCTTCGCGGTCATAGTTGCTCACCGTGCGCAGCACCAGCACGCGCTGTAGATCAACACGTCCAGCCTGATTCAGGAACGTGAGTGCCTGCAGCGTGCCCGAGTCCTCCATGGCCGCGACCATGTAATTCCCTTTGCCGCCCGTGTAGTAGCGGGACCAGGCATTGGCCCATTCGTCCATCAGTGAACCATGCCAGAACGTACTTGCCGACAGGGTGTCGCCTCGCGTCACGAACGGCGCCTTCAGCGCATTTGGAAATCCCGCGAATCGCGCTCGCGACTTGCGCAAAGCGTCGGAGTCCGCAAGCGGCAAGTCTTGTGTCAGGCGAAATGCCCATCCAACCAATCCTGCGTTCAGCGTGTAGGCTTCGCCATAGACGTCGCTGGCTGGCTGCTCGTAGGGCGTGCCCTTCCGTAGCGGAACGTAGCCGGTCTGCCAGCTCGCAGGAATCTGCCGCGCATCGACTTCAAACGCAAGATCGCATCCACCACGTGCTCCGCCCAAACCGCCGAACCGACCGACACGTCCGCCGGATCTCCTCCGCCAATGCCGGCGACTATCCAATATGCCTTCGAGAGATCGAAACGTGGGTCGAGGCCCAGTGCCATCACGGACGCCGCAGATTTAGCCGTTCCGACACCGGTCACCATGCCGAGCACTCCATCCTTGTTCAGGCGCACGTGGTGATAGCCGGAAGGCAGCGGAAGAATCTGGTCGAGATGCTCGCGCTCCACCCAGAGCTGAAATTCCCCGGGAATATCTCCAGTGTCCTCGCCACGCTCGAACATCGTGACTACGACGACCTTGACGCGAATCGGTGCAACTGGCCCAGCGGTCTGGGCGGGAAGATAACCAGAACATAGGGCGGACAACACGAGCGCGAGGACCAACCCCTTATAGGACTGCACGTGAACGCTCCGGGTGCTTGCGCAATTTCAGATAGACTATTTTGGCCCAGCCGATTCCCGGATCATCGATTCTCGGATCTTTGCGTAGCCGGGCTTGATGGCGGAATAAATGAAGTCGCAGCGTTCTTTGTAAGGCAGGAACGCGCTCTTCATCGCATTGATCGTGATCCGCTCAAAATCGTCCAGCGACAGGCCAAACGTCTCCGCGGCGGCTTCAAACTCCTGACTCATCGTGGTCCGACTCATCAACCGGTTGTCCGTATTCAAGGTGACCCGGAATTTCTCCTGGTAGAGAATCTTAAAGGGATGCTCCGCCAAGCTGGGTGTGGCGCCGGTGTGGACGTTGCTAAGCAGGCAGATTTCCAATGGGATGCGCTTATCGAGGACGTATTGAGCCAGATCGCCCAACTTCACCGCTTTGCCGTCCACAACGGCAATATCGTCGATCAGCCTCGTCCCGTGCCCAATGCGGTGTGCTCCACAATACTGAATCGCTTGCCAGATCGACTCTTTGCCGTAACCTTCGCCGGCGTGAATCGTAATGTTGAAGTTCTCCCGCTGAATGTAATGAAAAGCCTCCACGTGCTTTTTCGGGGGATACCCGCCTTCTTCGCCCGCCAGATCGAAGCCGACTACTCCCCGCGCGCGAAAATCGACAGCGAGTTCGGCCATCTCCAGCGACGTGTTCATGTTGCGCATCGCGCAAATGATCAGACCGGCAGAAATCCCAAAGTCCTTTCGTCCTCTCTCTAGTCCTTTCAGCACTGCCGAAACGATCTGCTGATGGGTCAATCCCTTCTGGGTGTGAAAGACCGGCGCAAAGCGAGCCTCGAAATAGACAATCCCATCCCGACTCAGGTCTTCGGCTTGTTCGTACGCGACACGCTGCAGCGCATCCTCAGTCTGCATCACCGCGATGGTATGCGAGAAGCCCTCCAGATATTTCGCAAGACTCCCCTGATTCGCCCCGCGAAAAAACCACTCAGCGAGTGCTTCCGGAGAATCGGTGGGAAGGGCTGTGTAATTTGTATCTCTTGCCAGCTCAATCACGGTTAGCGGTCGCAGCACACCATCCAAATGCTCGTGCAAGAGAACTTTGGGAGCGCTTTTTAATAACTGCTTATCAAGTTTCATGAAATGGGTCTAACTCCAACCCGGTATCCATCGAAGCGCTGCGAAGCGTTGCAAGATAATACACCACTCCTCAGGTCAGGCTTTCCCCTCCTCTCCCTGTTCTGTGTCTCCTCACTTCGCAGCGGGCGAACAAATCGGCTCCACCGCGATTGCTCCTGAGTCGGGAAAGAAGTGGCGTTGGAAGTGGAGGGCCACGTTGACGAGGGCGATCATGACGGGCACTTCTACGAGCGGCCCGATCACAGCAGCGAATGCCGCTCCTGAATTGATACCGAATACCGACACGGCAACGGCAATCGCGAGTTCAAAGTTGTTGGAGGCGGCGGTAAATGCCAGCGTGGTCGTCTTCGAATAGTCGGCGCCCATCTTCTTGCCCATGTAAAAGGACACCAGAAACATCAGGACGAAGTAAATCAATAGCGGCACGGCGATGCGCAAGACGTCCAGGGGCAGCCGAACAATGTAGCCACCCTTCAGCGAGAACATCACTACAATCGTGAACAGCAGAGCAACTAACGTCAGGGGGCTTACTCGAGGAACGAAGTTCCGATCGTACCAGTCGCGCCCTTTGGCGCGAACCAGCGCAGTACGAGTCAGGAATCCGGCGAGAGACGGGATCCCGAGATAGACAAACACACTCTTGGCAATTTCTGCGATGGACACATCGACAACCGCGCTTCGCAAACCGAGCTTCGCGGGAAGAACTGTAATGAAGATCCAAGCGTAGAAAGAATAGAAGAAGACCTGGAAGAGAGAATTGAAGGCCACCAGGCCAGCCGCATATTCAGAATCGC
This sequence comes from Candidatus Sulfotelmatobacter sp., assembly GCA_017883385.1. Classification (GTDB taxonomy): domain Bacteria; phylum Acidobacteriota; class Terriglobia; order Terriglobales; family Acidobacteriaceae; genus Sulfotelmatobacter. The sequence continues at coordinate 2,091 of JADGNQ010000058.1, read as the reverse complement.
CTCGTGCGAGTTCGTTCCAAACGATCACCATGGCGATACAGCGCGCCAGGCCGATCATGATTAACCCAGCCATGTATTCCGGATATCCGCGTAGGAATACGATCGCAAGAACAAACATCAGAATCGGCCCGACAACCCAGTTCTGGACGAGTGACAGGCCGAGCACCCGCTGGTTGCGAAAGACCTCGTGCAGGTTCTCATATCGCACCTTCGTGAAAGGGGGATACATCATCACAATCAATCCAGCTGCAATCGGAATCGACGTCGTACCGACGTTGAAGCGATTCAGAAATGGCACGACTCCGGGCACGAGCCAACCCAACACAACGCCCACGGCCATCGCGGAGAAGATCCACGCGGTTAGATAACGGTCCAGGAAACTAAGACGACCAGTTGCCTTCATCCTTGGTCCTCCCGAAACGCGGTTGGTTCCGGAAACTCACGGCTATTCGTGCGGGATAGGGGTCATCGTCTGACCGATGTTGTCGAGTTCCTTCTTGATTGCAAGGCCATCAAGAGTCTTGAGCGGGAGGGCGAGAAACAAACTGATTCTGCGATCCAGAATGAAGAACGCCTCGCGGAACGCTCGCTCGACTTCCGCTTCGCTTCCGCGGACCGCGGCGGGGTCTGGAATACCCCAATGGGCGGTCATTGGCTGTCCGGGCCAGACCGGACAAACTTCTTTTGCGGCGTTGTCGCAGACCGTAAAAACAAAATCGAGCCGGGGAGAGCCGGGCAAAGAGAATTCATCCCAGGCCTTGCTGCGCAGACCGTCGGTTGGTATGCGCGCCGATTCGAGTTGTCTCAAGGCTTCCGGGCGAACCTTGCCTGACGGGTGACTTCCGGCGCTGTACCCCGTGAACTTGGGCCTGCCTTTGAAGTTCAGAATTGCTTCGGCCATAACAGAGCGCGCGGAATTTCCCGTGCACAGGAATAGAACGTTGTACTCTGCTTTCACGATCGTTGGCTCCTAGTTACAGCAGGTCGGCCCGCAACATGCCTTCGCGCCAGCGTCAGCCGGCTTGACTGCACGAACGAAGGCGCTCATGAACTTGCCATCTACGTCGGGTGCAATCGCGTCCACATCCAGTCCTGCGGCCGACAGAAACTCCCGCGCATCTTCCGCCCGATACACGCGTGTCGGCTCGATGTCAATCCGCTCGAAGCCGGCGGCAGAGAGTTTGCTGCGATATTCGTCATCTCCAAGAGCCCCCGCCACACATCCGACCCACAGAAGCACGCTTTGGCGGATTGCTGGAGTAATTTCGCCGCGGGTCACAACATCGGAAACCGCGAACCGGCCTCCCGGCTTCAGCACACGAAACGCCTCTCGCAGCACACGATCCTTGTCCGCAGAGAGGTTGATGACACAATTCGAAATAATCACGTCGACCGAGTTGTCGGGCAGCGGGATATGCTCGATCTCGCCCTTCAGGAACTCGACGTTCTCGGCGCCCGCTTTGCGTTTGTTCTCATTGGCGAGCGCGAGCATCTCATCGGTCATGTCCAGGCCGTATGCCTTGCCGGTAGGCCCAACCCGCTTCGCCGACAGCAGGACATCTACGCCACCTCCCGAGCCGAGATCGAGGACTACCTCTCCTGCGTTCAACTTCGCCAGTGCAGTTGGATTTCCGCACCCTAACGAAGCGAGCATGGCTTCCTCCGGGACTTGTCCCGCTTGGGAAGAGTCGTACAAATTCGAAGTGATCGGGTCGCAACCCAAGCCGCTTGCCGCGGTGGCGCCACAACAGGCACTGCCACCACTCTTCACTCGCAGTGCTGCCTGACCATACTTCTCTTTCACGACGTCTTTAATGTCCGTACTGCTCATGGTGCGCCTCTTTCCTATTTACAAATCTGGACGATACTTTGCGGCTTGACTGCCTTGTTTCGAGTGCAGCATTCGGCATATAGAAATTGCAGTAGTTCCTGCAGTGCTTCTGTGTTGGCCGTGTGCCACAGAAAGGTACTTTCGCGGCGCACGTTTACCAGCCCTTCGTTTTTCAATTTCTCCAGGTGGTGCGAGAGGGTGGAATTCGGAATGTCCAGTTCTAGCTGGATATCGCCCACGACCATGCCGTCCGGATGCGC